>NZ_JBHURI010000112.1:0-10396 GCF_042673425.1 Agromyces sp. NPDC056965
GCACCGGAGTGACGGGTGCCGTGCCCGGGATTCTGGGGTGAGCCGCTCGGGTGCGCGGGTCAGCGGGCGCTGTCGAACCAGGCGTCCATGGCCGTCAGCACGTCGGCCGGGCTGGCGCCGGTGAGCAGCGCCTGCGTCTGCACGTTCAGCTCATCGGAGTAGCCGACGGGCAGCACGCGCTCGCCGTAGCCCTGGCCGGTGGGCGTGTAGTCGCTCGCGGGCGTTGCGGCGACGATCTCGAAGAGCTGCTTTCCGAGGTCGTTGACCTCGTACTCGTAGCCGTCGCGGAAGTTGCCGTCGACCTGCAGCTGGTTCACGACCGCGTCCTCATCGGTGACGAGGTACTCGAGCAGCTTCGCCGCGGCATCCTGGTGCTCGGAGGACTTCATGATGACGTAGGGGCTCGCGATGTTGGCCCCCATCGCGGGGTTGTCGACGCCCTCGACGGCCGGGCCGCGGAACACGCCGATCTCGGGTGCGTCGGCGGTCTTGGCCTCGGTGCCGGCGAACCAGCTGCCCATCGGGTACAGCGCGGTGTTGCCGGCGAGGAAGTTCTGCTCGGCGTCGGGGTACTTGACGCCGAGCGCGTCGACGTTGAGGTATCCCTTCGCGATCCAGTCGGAGTAGCGCTCGACGGTGTCGCCGTACGTCTCGCTGAACGTCAGCTCGCCCGCGCTCATCTCGGTGAACCAGTCGGGGTACTCGCCGATGATCGAGGGCAGGCCGAGCGTCTGCAGGGCGTGGCTCGACATCCAGTCGCCACCGGTCTGGATCGGGGTCCAGCCGGCCGCCTTGAGCTGTGCGAGGTCGGCCTCGAGCTCCTCGACCGTGGTCGGCGGCTCGGTGATGCCGGCGTCGGCGAAGGCCTGCACGTTGTAGAACCACAGGCTCTGCAGCTGCACGCCGATGCCGGCCATGTAGGTCGTGCCGTCGATCGAGTACTGGTCGGCGAGCGGGCCCTCGGTGGCCCATTCGTACTCCGACAGGTCGACGAGCTCGGGGGCGAGGTCGAGCGACGGCGGCAGCGACTGCACGATGTCGGGAGCGTCGCCCGCGGCGAGCAGGCGCGGCACGGCGGCGGCGACGCCTTCGGCACCGGGGTTCTGGATCTTCACGTCGATGTCGGGGTTCGCCTCCTCGAACGGGGCGACCAGCTCGTTCCACCAGTCCTCGGTGAGGTTGGGGGTGACGTTGACCAGCACGCTGAGCTCGGTCTTGCCGTCGCCGCCATCGGCGCCGGAAGACGAGCATGCGGCCAGTGCGAGCACGGATGCCGCTGCTGCGGCCACGGTGCCCAAAGTACGTTTCTTGATCATCATCGATCCTCTCGTGGTGCACGACCATGGTTGGGGCAACTGGAACCCTACACTAATCGATAATCGGTTGTGCACGTATTTCTGACGAAACGGGGCGGGTATCCCTGCCCCCGTGGTCGCGAGCGATCGAAGCGGCACGCCGCTGCGGCACGCCTCGTCCGGCTCATCCGGGAACAGGGGGAGACCTGAGGCTCCCGCTACCGCCCCTCGTACCAGCGCAGCACGCGAAGCGCGCGCAGCGTGTTCCACCGGCTGGGCTCGCCCTCCGGGGCGTCGACCGCGACGTGCACCCGGCCGTTCCACGGCGCGGCCGCGAGCCAGCGGCCGTCGGCGCCGCGCTGCGCCACCATGAGCTCGATGGCGTCGGCGAGCCGCGGATCGGGCGCACCTCCGGCGACGCGGAAGTGGTCGAGCGAGCGGAGCACGTCGTAGACCCAGTACGGCGGGAACCGGAACTCCGCGTAGCGGGGGAGCACGATCTCGCCCGTCGACCGTCGCCGGAACAGGCTGCGCTCCAGCAGGTACTCCTCGCCGCGGCGACGGGATGCCGCGATCTCGGGCGGCGCATCGGGCACCGCCCGCTCGTAGGCGAGCAATCCTTCGAGCACGCAGAGCGTCGAGTCGAACGAGGAGCGCGCCGACTCCTCGCGGGGCTCGCAGTTCCAGCCGCCGTCGTCGAGCTGCTCGCCGAGCAGGCGGTCGATGATGCGGTCGCTGCCGGCGCCGAGCTCCCCGAAGTAGGCGGCCAGTGCGAGCACCCCGCCGTTGACGCACTCCTCCACCTCGCCGTGGAAGTAGGGGAGGTCCCCCCACTCCCGCCAGGCGACGCCCTCGCGAACCCGGGCGATCGCCGAACGGGTCTGCGGGGCATCCGGTTCGATGCCGAGGCGGCGCAGCAGGTGGAGGGTCCAGGTGGTGCTCCGCCGATCACCGTCGATGCCGTACTCGTCGCCGCCCCAGTAGCCGTCATCGGACTGCAGGGCGAGCAGCTCGGTGCCCCAGCCCTCGACGGCGACCCGGGCGCGCTCGCGGTCGATCTCGTCGGGCGGCGCATCGAGCAGGTCGTGCATCACCTGCCAGCGGATCGACGGGTCGGAGTCGAGCAGCCACCGGGAGACATCCATACGCCCCATGCTCGCGGACTTCGGACGCGGTGGCCAGTGGTGGTCGGTGTGCGCTGCCGACCCGGCGGCTCAGGCGCCGAGCGGCACGTAGTCGAGCTCGAGGAAGTCCTCGACCTCGACCGCCCATCGGTCGCGCACGAACGCGACGTGCACGGGGTGCGCGTCGTAGGCGTCGTAGGCGGCCTGATCGGCGAACTCCATCGAGAACCCGAAGGCGAACGCGTTCTTCGAGCTCACCTGGCGGAGTCGTTCGAAGCGTTCGACGCCGGGGATCCCGGCGAGCGACTCGGCGTCGGCGAGGAAGGAGCGCTCTTCGGCGGAGCCGGAGGTGTGGCGCAACCGGAAGGCGACCGTGTGTCGGATCATGTGCTCACTGTAGGGGCGTTCGCCGGGGCGATGAGTGCCGGCGGCTCGACGGATGCAGCCGTCACCACGTGGCGACGTACTCCGAGACGGAATCGGGCAGGCTGCTGCGCACGATGGGCACGCCGCGCTGCACCGCCTGATCGATCCGTGCACGCAGGGCATCGGAGGCGACTCGGTAGTCGACGAAGTCGGCGTCGCTCGCGTACACCCCGATCGGCAGGGTGAGCGCCTGGAAGAACGAGAAGAGCGGCCGGAACTGGTGCTCGAGGATGAGGGCGTGCCGGTCGCTGCCGCCCGTTGCGGCGAGCTGCACGGGCTTGTCGATGAGCGCGTACTGGCCGACGAAGTCGAAGACGTGCTTGAACAGCCCGGTGAAGCTCGCGCGATACACCGGGCTGGCCACGATCAGCAGTGTCGCCGACTCGATATGGCGGATCGCCTCGTCGGCGACCGGGCTGAGCTCGTCGCGGGTGAGCGCGCCCGAGAACTCGCGCCCGATCTCGCTGAGCTCGATGAGGTGCGTCTCGACCGGCACGTGGCCGTCGAGCGCGGCCGTGAAGGCGTCGAGGATCTCTTGGGTCAGCACCGTGGTCTTCGACGGGGCGTGCAGGCTGCCGGAGACGGCGACGATCGAAACTGGAGCGGTCATGCGACGACGGTACGGAGCCCGGCCCGCGTCCACGACCCCTCCCGACCCATGGGGTAAGACGGCGCAATGCGACGCCACATCGAAGGGCCTCGCCCCGACCGGCGCCCGTTCGGTGCTTCGACGGCGCCGAATTCCGACGGAGTGTTGACGGAAAAAATGCCCCTCCCTAGCGTTGGGCAGCAATTGCCAGAAGCCTCGACGAGGAGTGTTCCATGCCATCCAGATTCCGTCTCGCCGCTGCCGCGACGGTGGCCGCCGTCGCCCTCGCGGCGGTGCCCACCGCGGCGTCGGCCGCCCCGCCGCCTGCGACCTCCGGCTCCGTCTCGACCGGCGTCGCCGCTCGCGCCGCGATGCCGGCGAACCTCGCACTCGACGCCATCGCGACCGCGTCGTCGACCGAGCTCGACGACGCGCGCTTCGTGCCCGCCCACGTCAACGACGGCGACGTCTCGACTCGCTGGTCGTCGAAGTACGTCGACGCGAGCTGGCTGCAGCTCGAGCTCGCGGAGCCCGCCGAGGTCGCGACCGTCGTGCTCGAATGGCCGAACGCGTGTGCACGCTCGTACCTCATCCAGACCTCGGTCGACGGCGTCGAATGGACGACGCGCGCCGAGCGCAGTGCAGAGACCACCTGCCCCCGCATCGACGAGGTGAGCCTCGACGTCGACGAGCCCGTCGGCTTCGTGCGCATGCAGGGCGCGACGCGCTGGTCGAGCTGGGGGTACTCGATCTCCGAGTTCCGCGTCTACGACCAGCCGCTGCCCGAGCCCGAGCCGCAGCTGCCGCTCGTGCCCGCGCCCGTCTCGCTCGAGCGCGCCGAGGGCGAGTTCGTGCTCGCCGACGACGTCGAGATCGAGGCATCCGGTGATGCCGTCGCGGCCGCCGAGTACCTCGCGGGCGTCATGCGGCCCTCGACCGGCTACCACCTGCCGATCGTCGACGACGCCGGCGACCGCGCGATCGAGATCTCGGTCGCCGGCGGCAACGCCCCCGAAGGGCACGAGGCGGAGGGATATACGCTCGACGTGACGGCCGCCGGCATCGAGCTCGCCGCGGACACCGCGGCCGGCGCGCTGAACGGCGTGCAGACCCTGCGGCAACTGCTGCCCGCGTGGGTCGAGTCCGACACGAGGACGGACATCGAGTGGTCGGTGCCGCTCGTCTCGATCAGCGACTACCCGCGCTTCGAGCACCGCGGCCTGATGGTCGACTCGGCGCGGAGCTTCTACTCGGTCGACGAGCTGAAGCGCCTCATCGACAGCGCTGCGCCGCTGAAGCTCAACCGCCTGCACCTGCACCTGACCGACGACCAGGGCTGGCGCATCGCGATGGACACCCCGGCCGAGAATCCGTCGGGCATCGCCTATACCGACCTCACCGACATCAGCGGCGCGACCGCGATGACCTACAACGGCAGCGGCCAGCTCATGGGCACCGAGCTCGGTCGCACCGGCTACTACACGAAGGACGACTACCGGGCGATCGTCGCGTACGCGGGCGAGAACGGCATGACCGTGATCCCCGAGATCGACCTGCCGGGCCACACGAACGCCGCCCTGCACGCGATCCCGCAGCTGAACTCGGCGGGTTCGAGCCCGAAGCCGAAGCCGGGCGAGATCACCGTGCCGCACCAGGGCACGGGCGACGTCGGCAACTCGTCGTTCGACGCGAACAACGAGCACACCTACACGTTCATCACCGAGGTGCTGCGGCAGGTCGCCGAGCTCACGCCGGGGGAGTACCTGCACATCGGCGGTGACGAGGCGCACACCACGTCGCACGCCGACTACGTGAAGATGGTCGACTTCGCGAGCGCGACCGTGGCCGACCTCGGCAAGACGGTCGTCGGCTGGAACGAGTACGCGAGCACCGCACTGCCGCAGGATGACGCGGTGGTGCAGCTCTGGACCGGCAACGGGGCATCCGTGCGCGACGCGGTGAACACGCGCGGCGCGAAGGTCATCATGTCGCCCGCGAACAAGACCTACATGCCGCAGAAGCAGGACGCCCGCCAGCCGCTCGGCGGCCAGTGGGCGTGCGGCGGGCCGTGCACGCTCGAGAACGCCTACAACTGGAACCCCGCGACGCAGATCTCGGGCGTTCCCGAGAGCGCGATCCTCGGCGTGGAGGCGGCCTTCTGGGGCGAGTTCATCCGAGGTGTCGACCAGGCGCAGTTCTACACCTTCCCGCGCCTGCTGGCGACGGCGGAGGCCGGCTGGACGCCGCAGAGCGGCAAGGTGCTCGCCGAGTTCGTCGACCGGGTCGGACAGCTGGGCCCGCGCCTGACCGCCCAGGGGATCAACTCCTTCCCGACGGCGACGGTCGGCTGGCGGATCGACGCGGCGCCGAGCGTGACGCGCTGGCCGAAGACCGCCACGCCGGTCGCCGCGGGCGACCGACCGATGTCGTCGAAGGTCGAGATCGACTGGCGCGTGATCGCGCCCGGCACCGTCCCGTCGGATGTCTCGGCCGAACTCGTGTGGAGCGACGGCACCCGTCGACCGGTCGAGCTCGCGAGCACGGCAGTGACCGACATCGCCGCCATGACGCAGAGTTCGGCGTACACCGGCAGTACGAGTCGCAACTTCCACAAGTCCGGACCCCAGGTGGGGCAGCTCGTGGTGACCGTCGGCGGCGGCGAGCCGACCATTGCCGGCGAGGTCCTGGTGAACGTGCCGGGCAAGCGCTGATCCACGTCGCCGTCCGGTCCACATCGGGTGACCGGGCGGCGATGGACACGGGCGCGGTGGTCTCGACCACCGCGCCCTTCGTCGTCTCACGAGGGTCGATCCTCCGGCCGTTCGGCGCTTTCCTCCGCTCTGTGTCGGATTTCGAAGCGAATTATGTCGGTGTGTTGACGGAAAAAATCGCCCCTCCTAGCGTGTCCGTTGTGACCTTGCCCAGCGGAGTGCACGCACTCGTCAGACGGACCCATGAAGACCGGGTCCTCCAGGTGCTGCGCGAGCACGGCGCGATGACGCGCGGCGACCTCGCCGCGCGCATCGGCCTCTCGCGCACCACCCTCTCGGAGATCACGTCGCAGCTGCTCGAGCGCGGGGTGATCTCGGTCTCGGCCGACGAGACGCCGCGCCTCGGCCGCGGTCGACCGGCCGAGAAGCTCACGCTCGACCCCGCCGCGGGACAGTACCTCGGCGTCGACTTCGGACGCCGCCGCGTGCGCATCGTCGTCGCGAACGCGGCCCACGACCTGATCGCCTCCGACGCCGTCGCCTACGACGCGGCGGCGTCGTGGGGCGAGCGCATCGCTGCGGCCTTCGAGCTCGTCGACCGCATGGGCGTCGAGCGCGGGCTGCACTTCAACGGCGTGCTCGGCGTCGGCATCGGCTTCCCGGGCCCGTTCTCGCCGCGAGTGCCGCACGAGCCGTCGGAGCCCGTCGCCGAGGCGCGCCGTGCCGGCGCGGTCTTCATGCGCACAGCCTTCGTCGAGCGGTTCGACGCGCCCGTGCTCCTCGACAACAACACGCGCCTCGCCGGCCTCGCCGAGGCGACCTGGGACACCGCGGTCGGGGCTGACCACTTGCTCTACCTCCGCCTCTCCGACGGCATCGGCGGCGGACTCGTCGTCGGCGGGCGGCTCGTCACCGGAGCCTCGGGGCTCGCCGGCGAGTTCGGCCACATCAGCCTCGACGGCAACGGCGAGCTGTGCCGATGCGGCAAGCGCGGCTGCCTCGAGACCGTCGCCTCCACCGGGGCGATCCTGCGGCGCTGCGCCGAGGCGGGCGTTCCCATCGCCTCGCTCGACGAACTGGCGGATGCCGCGGGCAAGGGCGATCCCATCGTCGTCGGGGTGCTCCGCGAGGCGGGCGAGGCCGTCGGCCGAGTGCTCGGTTCGCTCGCCGTCGCCCTGAACCCGTCGGAGATCGTGATCGGCGGCGAGGTCGCCCACGTCTCCGACGTCATCCTCGAACAGGTCGCGGCGACCACCGCCTACGAACTGCTGCCGGTCGGCGAGTACTCGCCGACGATCCGCACCGCCGCGCTCGGCGACGAAGGAGGCGCGATCGGCGCCATCATCGCCATCTTCCAGAATTCCCCCCTGTTGGCCGGCTACCACGTCGGCTTGAACGTCGCGCCCGCGACCACCCCATTGCGAAGGAGCAACAGCTGATGTCCCCCCTGAACCGAGGAGGCCGCGCATGGTCGCAGTGACCGACGCCACCGTGCGGCAGACCGCCTCCCGAGACACGACTTCGAAGAAGAAGGATGCCGCGCCCCGACGCCGCATGCTCGCGCTGAACCTCATCAGCGTCGCTGCCGGCATCCTGCTCTGGTGGGCGCTCTCCGCCTCGGGGCTGAAGCTGCCCTCGCCCGTCGAGGTCGCCGTGCGCGGGTGGGAGCTGCTCATCGACGGCACCTTGGTGACGGACCTCGCCGCGAGTCTCACGCGCGTGCTCATCGGCTTCGCGCTCGGCACGCTCGTCGCGATCCCCGTCGGCTTCCTCATGGGCTGGTACGCATGGGCCCGCGGGCTCATCGAGCCGTGGATCCAGTTCTTCCGCACGATCCCGCCGCTCGCGATCATCCCCCTCGCGATCGTGCTGCTCGGCATCGGCGAGGAACCCAAGATCCTCGTCATCTTCCTGGCCGCATTCTTCGCGTGCGTCATCTCGACCTTCCAGGGCGTCGTGAACATGGACCGCACCCTGATCAACGCCGCTCGCGTGCTCGGCACGAATGACGCCGGCATCTTCCTCCGGGTCGTCGTGCCGGCATCCGTGCCGTTCATCCTCGTCGGCATGCGCGTGGGCCTCGGCGCCGCGTGGGCGACCCTCGTCGCCGCCGAGCTCATCGCCGCGCAGGCCGGCCTCGGCTACCGCATGCAGCACGCGCAGCTCTACTACGACCTGCCGACGATCTTCGTCGGCCTCATCACGATCGGCATCCTCGGCCTCCTCATGGACCGGGTGCTGCTGTTCGCCGAACGGAAGCTCACGGGATGGCAGGAACGCCGATGACCGCAACCACGCAGCTCGCCGACGCCCGCATCTCGGTGCGCAACGTCCGCAAGACCTTCGACCTGAAGGGCGAGGAGTTCGTCGCCCTCGGCGACGTCTCGCTCGATGTCGCCGACAACGAGTTCGTCACGGTCGTCGGCCCGTCGGGATGCGGCAAGTCGACGCTCATGAACATCCTCGCCGGGCTCGACATGCCGAGCTCGGGGGAGGCCCTCGTCGACGGCGACGCCGTCACGGGCCCCGGCCCCGAACGCGGCGTGATCTTCCAGCAGTACGCGCTCTTCCCATGGCTGACAGTGCGCAAGAACGTCGAGTTCGGGCTGAAGACCGCCGGCCTCAGCGCGAAGGACCGGCGCGAGAAGGCCGAGCATTTCATCGAGATGGTGGGGCTCGGCCAGTTCGCCGATGCGCTGCCCAAGATGCTCTCGGGCGGCATGAAGCAGCGCTGCGCGATCGCCCGCGCCTACGCGGTGAACCCGAGCATCCTGCTCATGGACGAGCCGTTCGGCGCGCTCGACGCACTCACCCGGGTGAAGCTGCAGGAGCAGCTGCTCGACACGTGGAGCCGCGACAAGCGCACGGTCGTCTTCATCACGCACGACGTCGACGAGGCCGTGTACCTGGCGAACCGCGTCGTCGTGATGGCCGCCCGCCCCGGCCGCATCTTCGAGATCGTCGACGTCGACCTGCCGTACCCGCGCACCGAGGAGATGCGGCTCAGCCCCGAGTTCGCTGCGCTGCGGAACCGCGTCTGGAACGCGGTCTACCACCAGAACAGCTGACGTCCTTCACGAGCACTGCCCTCCTCCCGCACTTCCCTCCGATCGCACCGCCTCCAACGCTCTGCCACCGCTCGCTGTCGACCGACAGCACGACATCAAGGAAGATCCATGACCCACTCACCCCGCAAGCGCGGCATCCTCGCCGCAGCTGCCGCCGTCGTCGCCCTCGCTCTCGCCGGCTGCGCGCCGAGCGCCGCCGGAGGCTCCGGCGACTCCGGCGCTCCCGCCGAGCTCGAGAAGGTCCGCTTCGGCTACATCGCCGACTTCAACGGCGCGAGCCTGCTCGCGATCGCCGAGGACCAGGGCCTCTGGGAGGAGCACGGCATCGAGGTCGAGACGCCCGTCTTCACGAACGGCCCGCTGCAGATCCAGGCGCTCGGCACCAACGACCTCGACTTCGGCTACATCGGCCCGGGCGCCATGTGGCTGCCGGCCTCCGGCCAGGCGAAGGTCGCGGCCATCAACAGCCTCGGCAACGCCGACCGCGTGATCGCGCAGGCCGGCATCACGTCGATCGAGGACCTGAAGGGCAAGAAGGTCGCGGTGCCGGAGGGCACCTCGGGCGACATGATCCTCACGATGGCGCTGCGCTCGGCCGGCATGACGATCGACGACGTCGAGAAGGTCGCGATGGACCCGGCGACGGTGGTCTCGGCGTTCGCCTCGAAGCAGGTCGATGCCGCGGGCATCTGGTACCCGCTCATCGACACCATCCAGGAGCAGGTGCCCGACCTCGAGATCCTCGCCGAGAACGAGGACTTCATCGACGAGGTCGCCTTCCCGAGCGCGTTCGTCGCGAGCCCCTCGTTCGTCGAGGAGCACCCCGAGGCGACCACGAAGGTGCTCGCCGTGCTCCGCGACGCGATGGACTACCGCGTCGCGAACCTCGACGAGGCGATCGAACTCACGTCGAAGATGCTGAAGATCGACGCCGCGGCCCTGCAGGTCGAGGCCGAGAACGCGAAGTACATGACCGCGGCCGAGGTCGACGCCCTGACCGAGGACGGCACCGTCGTGACGTGGCTGACGGCCCTCAACGAGTACTTCACGACCGCGGGCAAGGTCACCGACCCGCTCGACCCCGCCGAGTACTACCTGGGCGAGCAGTTCGTGGCGGCCGGCGAGTAGACGCACCTGCAGCCGACATCCGCACCCGTCGCGCGGCGGAGCCCAGCTCCTGTCT
>NZ_JBHURI010000113.1:0-10227 GCF_042673425.1 Agromyces sp. NPDC056965
AGCACATCGAACGCGTTCGACGCCGTGTTCACCGCAGCATCGAGCTCCTCGATCTGCCGATTGAGGCGACCCGCCAACAGCTCCTTGCCATTGGTGACCCAGACCTCACGCGCAGCGAGATCGACATCGGTCACCGGAAAACCCTGATGGAGCACCGCGAAGGTGAGCGGAACGCCGGCGAGCAAGGTGATCGCGACGGTCGAGGCTGCGGCCTTGCGCGTGCGCACCCACGACGTGAAGGTACCCACTTCGGACACTCCCCTACTCTGCTTCGACCCCTGGATCGGCGCCGAGCCAGTCCCCACACCGGCGTACACGGTAACACGACAGCCGCGAGCGTCCACATGGGGAGGACTCCCCTTCGACTTCGCGGCGTTCATGCCGATGCCAGTGCCCCGTCGGCCCGGACCGGCGAGTGGCGATTCAGTCGGTCGTCGCGTCGAGCAGGGGAAGGTCGTCGATGCTCACGAGGCGCGTCGCGACCGCGTACTCCACGAGGCGCGCTCGACGGTTCGTGGCCAGCTTGCCGCGACCACCGCGCAGGCCGTCGACGCCGATGCGATCGAGCTTCTCGCAGACGTTGTCGAGCTTGCGGTTGAAGGTCGTCATGCTCCAGCCGAGACGGGCGGCGGCCTCGGCCGAGCTCGGCACGAGTGCCCGCCCGCCGGCCGGTTGCGAGAGCACGTTCTCGGCCAGCGAGACGACGAGCAGCCGCTGGCTGGAGGTGAGCGTCACCGGCAGGATCGTGGTGCCCCCGTCAGTGGGTGCTGCTGTGAGCGACGTGTTGTAGAAGTCCTCCTCGGCGTGCACCGTGAAGTCGTACGTCGTCGCGCCGGCGCTGAACATCACGTGCACGGTCTGGAACACGAGCGGGAGCTTCGCCCCCGGTGCGAGCCACGCCTGCACGCTGCCCGTCGCGTCGGAGATCGTGGCCGAGAGGATCTGGCCGACGTTGGAGAGCCACCACAGCCCGTACTCCGACGACAGCGTGAGGAACGTGCGGTGCAGGTAGGGGTTGTCGTCGATCGTGAGGTCGGACTCGCGACCGATCGTGAACGGCTCGCCCACCTCGACGGTGTACGACTCGCCGCAGTACTCGACGCGCAGCGGCCTCACGGTGTGCACCCCGTCTTCGGCTCCGACACCTTGCTGCCGCGCTGCACCTGCACGTCGATGCAGGTGCGGGCTCCGGCCGAGGCGCCTTCGACCGTGATCGTCGGCCCCGTGGACACCTGCGGATCGCCGGAACCGTCGGACAACGTCCACCGGTACCTGTCGCCGTCCTCTGCACCGGTGTGCGAGACCTCGAACGTGACGGTGCCGTCGGCGCTCGCGACACCGCTCGAGACGAGCGGTGCGGGAACGGTCTGGGCGACGACGGCGTTCTCACCGCCGGGCTTCGCCGTCTCGACCGTCGGCGACTGGGCCACCGTGCCCGACATCGCGATCGCGATGCCGACCATGGCGGCGATGACGACACCGGCGACGATGCCGATGATGAGACCGAGCCGACTGCGGCGAGGTGGCGCGGATGCCTCAGGCGTCGAACCCGACCCGACTGGGGCGCCGAGCGCGCCGGGCGCCGACATCGGGCGCACGATCGTCGAGTCCGGCGCGACCAGCACCTGCGAGGGCGACGACGCGGCAGCGCCCGGAGCACGGACGATCGTGGCGTCCGAGACCTCGGGTTGCGGCGCGGGACGACGCACGACGGTGCCGTCGTCGACGACACCCACGGCCGGAGCGGCGGGCGCCTGGGCCTGGATCTGCTGCGGAGTACGAGCCCGAGTGGCGTCGTCGTCGGTCGGCGCGACGCGGGGCGCCTGCGCGTCGACCGTGCGAACCGAGCGGGCCCGGGTGGCGTCGTTGTCGTCGGGCTCGGCCTCCTCGCGCGCGCTCGCGAGGTTCGGCACCTCGATGTTCGTGGCGGCGTAGCCGAGCTCGAGCTCAACGCGCTGCAGGGCGCGGGCGAACTCGACGGCGCTCGGGTAGCGATCGTCGCGACGGCTCGCCATGCCCTTGGCGAGCACCGCGACGAGGCTGCGCGGCACATCGGGGCGATCCATCGGCGTGATCGCACCGCGCTCGATGCGCCCGATGAGGTCGAGCGAACCGTTCGACCGGCCGGGGATCTCGAACGGTGTTCGCCCCGCGATCAGGGTGTGCACGGTCGCCGCGAGCGAGAAGACGTCGCTTCGCGTGTCGGGGCGCGGGTCGTCTTCGAACATCTCGGGCGGCGACCACGGCACGCTCATGCCGACCGCGGACGGACCGGACGCGGTGCCCGAGGCGAGGTCGCTCGCCGTCACGGTGTGCACGGGAAGCTCGCCCTCGAGGTTCGACGAGATGCCGAAGTCGGTGAGCGCGGGCCATCCGTAGTCGTTCGTGAGCACGTTCGCCGGCTTGATGTCGCGGTGCAGGATGCCGGCGGCATGAGCCGTCGCGATGGCCCCGGCGAGGCGCACCCCCGTGCGCAGCGCGTCTTCGATGGAGAGCGGCTGACGCTTGTACCGCTCGGCGAGGCTCGGGCCCGAGCAGTACTCCATGACGAAGTAGGGGCGGCCGTCGGCCGAGACGTCGGCGTGGAAGATCGTGACGATGAACGGATGCGCCGACAGCTGCGCCATCAGGTTCGCCTCGGCGACGAACTGCGCCTTCGTGTCGCGGCCGAGCCCCTCGGCGAGCAGCACCTTCACCGCGACCTTGCGCCGCGGCAGCTTCTGCTCGTAGAGGAAGACGTCGGCGAACCCGCCCGACCCGAGCAGCCCATGGGCGGCGTAGCCGGGCAACTCCGGCGGAATCGACGGGGCGCGGCGCATCAGCCGCCCACCACCTGGATGGTCCAGCCGCCGCCGAGGTCGACGACGGTGCCGGTGAGCACGGGGGTCGGCTCGCCCGATCGCAGCTTCACGGGAGGCTTGCCGGGAGCCACGACATGCGTGCCGTTGCGCGAGTGAAGGTCGGTGATGACCACGGTGTCGCCCTCGAGTGCGAGCCGCACATGGCTTCGCGAGATGTCGGGGTCGCCGAGTCCGATCGTGATGAGCCTCGGGATTCGACCTCCGGAGACCTTGCTCACGCTGGGGGCGCGGCCGAGCACGACCTCGTGGCCGATCGATTCGAGGGTGCCGTCGGGCATCCTGATGCTGGCCGGGGCCGCGGCGGCCGCGACCGGAGGTTCGCCGGCAGCGGTCGCGTTCGCGTTCGCGGCACGTGCGGCGCGCTCCTCACGGAGACGCCGGATGTCGATGCTGGCGACCGTCATCCCATCATGGTCGCCGTCGACGGGCTCGGGCGCCGGTGCGGCCATGGGCGGGCCCGCGGGCAGCCCGTTCGCGAAAGCGGACGATGGGCCGGCGATCGTCTCCTCGTCGGGCACCATCGTGAGCTCGACGGGCGCGGTGACCCGCGCAGGAGCGGGGGCCGCCGCTGCGGCAGCCGGCGCGACGGGCGCAGCCGCCACGGAAGCCACGGGCACCACGGGAGCCGCAGGAGCCCTCGTCGGCGCCGTCACGGGCGCTGCGACGGCGACCGGCGTTTCGACGCGCTGGGGGGCGATCGCTTCGACGCCGTCGGAGACGATCGAGCGAAGCGGAACCACGCCCTCGACGACGGGCAACGGCAGCGCGGAGGCATCCGTGCCGCCGTCGACCACCACCTCGATCGAGGAGGCGCCGTCGAGCACGCGCTCGACCCACGTGGACACGCCGGCATCGTGGATCTCATCGGATGCGGAGCGCACGCTGACCGGGCCGCGCACGACGACGCGTGCAGTGCCGGCCGTCTCGTCGCGCACCACGAGCGCGAACGAGGGCGTCGCCGCGAGCCCCTGGGCGGTGAGGCGGTCGAGCACGACGGAGGTCGGGTCGCCCGTACCGAGCTCGGGCCAGAGGGCGGCGAGCCGGTCGACGGCCTCGGCGGGGACCACGAGGATCACGCCGCCGCGTACGGCAGCGAACCACGCTGCCTCCGAATCATGCCGGTACGTCGCCATCTCCGCCTCCCCCGGTGCGTGGCCGAGTCTCCTCGACCGCTCTCGACAGCCGCCCGCGCCGATCACGCGTCGTCTCATCTTCGTCATCGTCGGATCCGAGGACGGATTCGACGACGATCGCCGTCACGTTGTCGCGACCGCCGTGCGCGAGCGCGGTGTCGACCAACTCGCCGGCGAGTCCCGCCGCATGCCCGGTGTCGCCCGCGAGGAGATGCGCGATCGTGCGATCGTCGACCTCCTTCGACAGGCCGTCGCTGCACACGAGGAACACCTGACGGCCCGCGGCCGGAATCAGCCAGACGTCGGGATCGACGAACTCGTCGGCACCGAGCGCGCGAGTGATGACGTTGCGCTCGGGGTGACGTTCGGCGTCTTCGGGCTGGATCAGCCCGGCGTCGACGAGCTCCTGCACGGCCGAGTGGTCGACGCTCAGCTGTTCGAGGGTGCGGCCGTCCCATGCGTACACCCGCGAGTCGCCGATGTTGAAGACCATCCAGTGGAACCCGGCACCATCGCCCGCATCGACGAGGGCGACGCCCGACAGCGTCGTTCCCGCGACCGCGGTGCCCTCTTCGCCCGCCTCGCTCAGCGCCCGCACGGCCTCGTTCGAGCTGTGGATCGCGTCGAGCACCTGCTCGGGCGACGACGGGACCCCGAACTCGAGGTGCCGGGAGAACGTCTCGACGACGACACGGCTCGCCGCGTCGCCGCGGGCGTGACCGCCCATGCCGTCGGCCACGAGATAGATGGGCGCCTCCGCCAGGAAGGAGTCCTCGTTGACGCTGCGGACGCGACCGACGTCGGTGCGCGCGCTGTGCGCGATGAGCGCGGCGCCGCTCGACAGGGCGACGACGCCCTCGCCATCTCCTGACACGGTTCTCCTCGGATCGAGCGGGAATGGTGGCGACCACGACGGTGCATCCGGCGCCGAGCCTCCACGCTAGCAACTCCGAGGCCCTCCCGATGACGCCTGTGGAGCGGACCGGCCGCTCGAGTCGCTCACCCCGCCGTCGGCTCCGCCACGTCGAGGGCCGCCAGCCCCTGCGCGATCTCGTCGAGCGCGGGGCGGCTCACGAGCCCGAAGGCGAGGTTCGCGACCTGCACGAGGCTGAGCTCGAGCGCCTCGGGTGGCAGCGGCCCGTCGACGATGGGCCCGAGCACGGCGCGCACCACTTGCCGGGCGGGATCGTGGGCGAGCAGTTCGGAGATCGGCGTGTTGACCGAGAACCGTGAGCCGGTGAAGTCGTCGCCGTCGATCGGGCCGGAGCGCGCCGACACCAGCTGCGGCCAATGCGCTTCGACGAGGAGGTGTTCCGTGCCGACCTCGCCCTCGACCGGCAGGCCGAGGCGCTCGAACTGCTCGGCGGGAGCATCCGATTCGCGCATCAGCCGCGTCATGAGCCGCGCCATCCGCAACTCGATCTCGGCATCGCGCAGCGGATGCTCCTGGCCCGGGTCGGTCGACAGGTCGAAGAGCATGGTGCCGAACGCGTGCGGGTCGGCGTAGGCGTAGCCGGGCACGCGGAGCACCGGCATTCCCTTCGTGAAGGGCAGCGGGTCGACGAGCTCGGCCTCGCGCAGCACCTCGGCGGGCAGCCGCCCGCGCATGGACGTCGGCATGAGCGTGTACTCCGCGAGGGGCGAGTTGCCGGCGTGCACCGGCGCCCGCAGGTAGACGTGACGACCGTCGGTGACGTTCACGTGTCCGCCGAAGATGCCGAACAGCGCGCCCTCGCGGTGCTCGGCGTCGTTGGCGATCGCATCGACGAGCGGCGCGCCCTGCATGTCGGCCCGTCGGTCGACGCCGAAGAACTCGAGCATCGTGGGTCCGAGGTCGATCATCTGCACGAGTGCGTCGCGGCGTTCGCCGCGCACGCGGGATCGCGGATCCCAGATGAAGAGCGGGGTGTGGATGGTCTCCTCGTAGTACGGCGGCACGTTCTTGCCGAGCCAGTCGTGCTCGCCGAGCAGCAGCCCGTGGTCGGTGCAGACGACGAGCATCGTGTCGTCCCAGAGCTCGTGCCGGTCGAAGGCGTCGAGCACCCTGCCGAGCGACTCGTCGCACATCGACAGCAGTGCGCTGTAGCGGGCGCGGAGGTGCGCGAGCTCCGCGTCGGTCTCGCTTCGCGGTGCGTAGTCGGGCCAGTCGTACTCCGGGCCCTCGTACGCGCTGTCGTAGAGCCGGTGGAATCGCTCGCCGCTGAAGAACGGCTCGTGCGGGTCGAACGTCTCGATCTGCAGGAACCAGTCGTCGTCGTTCGCGTTCGTCTCGATGAATTCGAGCCCGGCGTCGAAGGTGCGCCGCTGCGGGTGATCGGCTTCGTCGCGGAGGTGCTGGCGGTTGACCTGGTCCTGCCGTCGCAGGGCGTGATTCGATGCGAACGGCCGGATGCCGGAGAGGTCGGGGTCGGCGACCTGACCCTTCCACTCGTCGCCCTCCTGACCGCGGAAGAACTCGAAGGTGCGGAATCGCGGATGGTACGTGGCGCCGCCGTCGAGCCAGTAGTGCTGGTGGTCGGTCACGAGGTGCGTCGTGACGCCGTGCTCGCCGAGCAGTTCGGGCACCGAGTCGTCGAACGGCTCGAGCGGCCCCCACCCGCGGTGCAGGAAGTTCAGCCGACCGGTGTGCATCTCGCGCCGGGTCGGCATGCACGGCATGCTGCCGCCGTAGGAGCGGTCGAAGGTGACCGAGTGCGCAGCGAGCCGGTCGAACTGCGGCGCGTGCACGTCGCGCGCGCCGTAGGGCGGCAGGAACTGCCGGTTCAGGGTGTCGAACATGACGACCACGAGCTTCATCGCACGCTCCTCACGCGGAAGATCAGGATGCCGCCGAGCAGCATGATCACCGCGGCGACGGCGTAGAGCTCGCGGTAGCCGGCGACGCTCAACACGAGCCAGGCCACGAGCGGTGCGATCGGCAGGTGCTGCGCGGCGTTGATGAGGCCGAGATCGCGGGCGCGGTTCGTGCGGTCGGGCAGCACGTCGGTGACGAGCGCCTGGTCGACGGAGAGGAACACGCCGTAGCCGAGGCCGAGGAGCACGGCGGCGGCGATCGACGCGTCCCAGGTCGGCACGACCGCGAGCACCAGCGCCGCCGTCGCCTGCAGGGCAGCGGCGACCAGCACGAACATGCGGCGGATGCGGAGTCGATCGGAGAGCAGGCCGCCGAGCCACCCGCTGAAGCCGCAGGCGACGAGGTACACGAGGATCAGCACGAGCATGCCCGCGTCGGGGTCGTCGACGGCGAGCACGTCCGAGAGGAAGAACAGCAGGTACGTCGTGCCGACGAGGTTGCCGGCGTTCACGAGCACGCGCGACGTCATCGCCCAGTAGTAGTCGTGGTTCGGCCCGAGCGGCGGGATGCGCAGCGCGGCCGAGAAGCGCTGCGGGACCGCGTCTCCCTGCGGCTGCGGATCGCGCGAGCCGAGCAGGAACGGTACCGCGCACGCGATCGCGAGCAGGCCGATGATCGCCCAGCTGCCGCCGACGTCGGGCACGAGCATCGTGACCACGACCATGCCGATCGCGAGCGCGAGCACCTGCGGCACGCCCATCGCCGCCGACGCACGCCCGCGCTGGAAGCGGGGAACCTGGTCGGCGATCACGGCGGACAGCGCGACGAGCACCGCGGCCTGGCCGAGGGAGACGAGGGCGATGAGCACGGCGATCGTCACCGGCTCCCGCTGGAATCCGACGAGAGCGAACGAGCTTCCGGCGAGGAGGAACCCGCCGAGGACCCAGGCCCGCCGGCGCCAGCCCCGGAGGCGGGTCCGGTCGCTGAGCACGCCGAGCACCGGCACCGCGACGAGGATCACCACGGATGCCTCGCCGATGAGGAACGAGGTCAGCGCGACCTTGCCATCGGGGGCGACGACGGCCGCGAGCTTGGCCGTCATGAACTGCCCGGGCAGCATGATGAGGAGCCAGAGGCCGAACCATGCGAGGGCGAATCGGAGGAGCCATCCGATCGAGACTCGCGACGGCACGGGGTCCGAGGGGGCGGCGCGCGTGTGCAGGGGGTCGGGCTCGTGCGCCCGGTCGACATTGACCATGCAACGAAGTATGAAGTGGGACGACTGTCCGAGTCAATCGTCCCACTTCAAGATCGTGCTCGGAACGCCGTTCGGCAGGCCGCCCGACGCTCCCCCGGGTCTCAGCGACCGTCGGTGTGGGAGTCCTCGGTGAAGTGCGGCACTTCGTCCATGAGCTTGTGCCCGCGCGACTTCGCGTCGCTCCTGGCCTTCAGGAGGCTCGCGACGGTCGCGACCGCCATCGCGGCGAGGATCACGCCGAGCGACATCCACGTCGAGATCTCGGGCGCCCACTCGATGTGCTCGCCTCCGTTGATGAACGGCAGTTCGTTCACGTGCATGGCGTGGAACACGAGCTTGACGCCGATGAACGCGAGGATGAAGGCGATGCCGTACTTGAGGTACTCGAGGCGCTCGAGGAGGCCGCCGAGCAGGAAGTACAGCTGGCGCAGGCCCATGAGTGCGAAGACGTTCGCCGTGAAGACGATGAACGGGCTCTGCGTGATGCCGAAGATCGCCGGGATCGAGTCGAGGGCGAAGAGCAGGTCGGTCGTGCCGATCGCGATGAAGACGATGAGCATCGGGGTGAAGAAGCGCTTGCCGTCGATGACCGTGCGGAGCTTCACGCCGTCGTACTCGTCGGTGATCGAGACCCGACGACGCAGGAGGCGCACGATGAACGTGTCCTTGTCGTCGTCGTCCTCGTGGCCGCGCACCTGCTGGATCGCCGTCCACACGAGCCAGGCGCCGAAGATGTAGAAGATCCACGAGAAGTTCTCGATGAGCGAGGCGCCGAGCAGGATGAAGATGCCGCGCAGCACCAGCGCGATGATGATGCCGACCATCAGCACCTCCTGCTGCAGCTTCCTCGGCACCGCGAACTTCGCCATGATGATGACGAACACGAAGAGGTTGTCGATCGAGAGGCTGTACTCCGTCAGCCAGCCGGCGAGGAACTGCCCGGCGAACTCGCCGCCCGCGAAGAAGTACATGAGTCCCGCGAAGATCAGCGCGAGCACGACGTAGAAGACGACCCAGAGGGTCGATTCCTTCATCGATGGCACGTGCGGCCGCTTCAGGACGAGCAGGAGGTCGGCGATCAGGATCAGTGTCAGGACGACGAGGGATCCGACTTCGAACCAGATGGGGAGTTCGAGCAACGTGGTGCCTTTCGGAGGATGCGGGGACGACGGATTCCGAAAGTCTCTCCCCCTGCCGATTCGCAGGTCCCACGCCCGGAGCGGCGGTGACGGCGCTCGTACTGACGATCGTGGGTCGAGGCCTGGCCCCGCGGGATACTCCCCTTCGCTCTCGCGAGTCTAGCCGAATACGAGCGGGGCTCCGGCGACGCAGGGTCAGGATTCCGTTCGACTCGCGCCCATAGAATCGTGGTCCCCACGACAAGGAGTGCCTGTGAGTTCGACACCCCCCGCCCGCCAGTACCGCACGACCCCGGGCTCCGCCCTCGTCGGCTACGCGATCTTCGCGAGCCGCTGGTTGCAGGCTCCCCTGTACCTCGGGCTCATCGTCGCCCAGACGATCTACGTCGTCGTCTTCATGGTCGAGCTCTGGCACCTCGCCGAAGGCGTCATCGCGCATCCCGAGAAGATCGACGAGGCCGACATCATGCTGGCCGTGCTCGGCCTGATCGACGTCGTCATGATCGCGAACCTGCTCATCATGGTGATCATCGGCGGCTACGAGACCTTCGTCTCGCGCATCAACGTCGACGGACACCCCGACCAGCCCGAATGGCTCAGCCACGTCAACGCCAACGTGCTGAAGGTCAAGCTCGCGATGGCCATCATCGGCATCTCGTCGATCCACCTGCTGAAGACCTTCATCGAGGTCGGCGACATGACGGACGGTGTCGCGAAGGGCACCGAGACCGGGCAGGACTACACCTGGGAGGGCGTGATGTGGCAGGTCATCATCCACTCGGTGTTCATTCTGTCGGCGCTCGCACTCGCTCTCATCGACCGCATGTCGTACCACCGAGTCGCCCCGCACGAGGTGCATGACGGAGTCCCCGTCGCGTATTCCGACAACCCTGGTCTCAGCGCAGCAGAGCCCGCGCGAGAACCGGTCGAGACCGGCTCTCGCCACTGAGCCGGCGTCGGGGCACGGCATCGAGCGGGGGGCGGCCCCCCCCCCCCGGCCTCCACCCGCCGCCCAACCGGCGCGCCGGAAACCCCAGGGCCC
>NZ_JBHURI010000114.1:0-9774 GCF_042673425.1 Agromyces sp. NPDC056965
GGGCTCACGTGAGCCGCGGCATCCGCGTGCCCGGTGGGAAACCGTGCCGCGCATGATCCGCGTGTCCCCCATTCGGGTCACTTGAGAAAGTCTCGCGTACCCCACTTTCGGGTGACATCCTGTACGAACATCCCGATCAATACGGGATTCTTCGTCGTTCATGCCCCCCGGACTGGTGTCATGGCCGCCCTACCGTGTCCCCCATTTCCTCTGATTGACTCGCCGGGACTGGGCAACGGACTCAGGTTTTTGCTTTCTCACCCGAGCACAAGAAGGCCATCATGGACAGCTGGTTCGGCAACACTTCCCACGACGACGCACGGCCCCGCCGGTCGCGCCGACAGCGAGTGGAGACGAGGAAGCGCAGAGCCACCGCGCTCATCGCATCGCTCTCGGTCGGCGCCCTGCTGGCGATCGGGTTGCCGATGACGGCGTTCGCGGAGCAAGCGGTCGAGCCGGCACCGGATGCCGCGACGACGAGCGAGACGCAAGAGGCGACGACGAGCGACGAGACGTCGAGCGAGACGCCCGCAACCGAACAGCCGGCCAGCGACGCCCCTGCCGTCGAGACGCCGAGCGAGCCGGCCCCCGTCGAGGAGACGCCGTCCGAGGCGCCGGTCGACACCCCGCCGGCGAGCACGCCGCCGGAGGACAGCCTGCCCGCGCCGAACCTGAAGGCGCCGATGGACATCACGCCGATGGCGGTCTTCCCGGCCGACACCGCGAATTGTACGACGAACTGCGGCAATCTGACCATCACGAACGTCGTCTCCGGCGGATCGGCGACCGCGGCTCAGTGGACCCTGCACGCCGTGCGCTCGAGCAACAGCGACAACTACAACTTCACGTCGGGGCAGACCCGACCGGTGCCGCGCAACAACACCTACACCCTCTTCGCCGACAGCGGGCCGGCGAACTACACGACGACGCTCACCTGCTCGACCGGCGGCAGCGACGGCCAGGATCCCGTCTTCGACCAGGCCGCCCGCACCGTCACGTTCAGCAACACGAACGGAAGCCCCAACCAGAAGTTCGCGAACTGCACGTTCACGCAGACCTACAGCGGCCCCGCGACGATCAACGTCCAGGTGGGCGGCTCGCGCACCGGCACCTCCAGCGTCGGCGGCCTCGGAGGCGTGACGCTGCAGCTCTACACCGACAACAACGGTTCGTTCGGATCGGTCATCAACCAGCCGTGGGCCACCTGCGTGTCGACCCCCGCGGGCGTCTGCAGCTTCAGCGTCCCGAACGCCAACAACTCCAACTTCTGGGTCGCCCAGGCCGTGCCCGGCGTTCCGGCCGGCTGGACGGCCAACGACTCGCTCGCCGTCGGCGAGACGCCCGCGTCCGCGGCGTACCGGTTCCGCATCGCGGACGTCGACGCCGGCGAGACCCTCAGCTCGTTGGCCGACTTCATGATCGCCACGGGCAACAGCGCGAACAACGCGTCCGGCGGCATCTGGCAGAGCTCGCTCGCGAACCCGACGCGCGCGCAGCAGTGCGGCGTCCGCATCGCGCTCGTGATCGACCTCTCGGGCTCCGTCGCACCGAACTTCACCGACCTGAAGAACGCCGCGAAGGGCTTCGTCACCGCCCTGCAGGGCACGCCGTCGCAGGTCGGTATCTTCACCTTCAACAACGTCGCCCCCGCAACGGCCGGCTCGAACCTCGGCATCACGCCGGTGTCGACGGTCGCGGGCGCGAACATCGTGCGCAACCACATCGACACCTTCACGACGCCGACCGAGGCGACGAACTGGGATCGCGGTATCTATCAGGTCGCGACGAGCGGCACGCAGTACGACATCGCGCTCGTGCTGACCGACGGCAACCCGACCGTCTACGCGAACGACGAGGGCCCGGGCAACCGCACCCGCTTCCGCGAGGTCGAGAACGGCGTGTTCTCGGCCAACGCGGTGAAGGCGCTCGGCACCCGCGTCATCGCCTTCGGCGTCGGCAGCGGTGTGGGCGGTTCGCCCGACAACCTCGTCGCCATCTCGGGCGACCAGCTGAACTCCGACTACTTCCAGTCGTCGAGCTACGACCAGGCTGGAACGATCCTCCGCAACCTCGCGCTCGGCGCCTGCCAGGGATCGGTCTCGGTCGTCAAGCAGGTCGTCTCGAGCTCGAGCACCGGTGAGCAGAAGACCGGTCAGACGCCCGCCGGCGGTTGGAAGTTCACCGCCGCACCGACGACCCCCGGCATCACGCCTCCCACGCAGGAGGGCACGACCGCTGCCGGCACCGGCGCCGTCAACCTGCCGCTCACCTTCGCGGGCGGCACCACCAACGGCACGGTGAAGGTCACGGAAGACCCGCAGGGCCACAGCATCGTGCAGACGGGCGGCAAGAACGCGGTCTGCACCGATCAGGCCACGGGCAGCGCCATCACCGTGTCGAACGAGGCCAACGGATTCTCGATCCCCGTGAGCTCGACGCAGGCGATCACCTGCAACGTCTGGAACCGGCCGCCATTGCCGCAGTCGAACTTCAGCGTCAACAAGGTCTGGGTCGTCAACGGCGTCACCTACCAGCACGGCAACCAGCCGAGCGGCCTCACCGCCCAGTTGACGGTCGACGGCGCCAACGCGCCGTGGGTGACGACGCAGGGCCCGCTGCCGGCGAACACCGTCGTCGCGCTCAACGAGACGACGGGTGTCGGCTCGCGCGACCTCTGCACGATCACCGACCGGAGGGTCACGCTCGCGAACGGCCAGGTGCCCGCGAACGGCGCCCTGCCCTTCAGTCCGACACTCCAACCCGGTGACAACAGCTACACGATCACGAACACCGTCACGTGCGACTCCCAGCTGACGCTGAAGAAGACCGTGGCCAACGGCGGTGTCGCAGCGACCACGTGGAACCTCGACGCCGTGGCGCCCGGAGGCGCCCTCCCCGGCCCGAACGGTGCCACCGGCAGCGCCGGCGCGACCGCGCTCGTGACACCGAACGTGACGTACCCGCTCGCCGAGAGCGGCGACCCGCGCTACGTGCAGACGCTCGGCCAGAACGCCGTGCCCATCCCGGGCTCGACCGGCAGCTGGGACTGCGTGCAGACGAACTCGCAGGGAGTCGTCGTACCCGGATTCGCCGACGGCCTGAACGGCGGCGTGACGGTGCCACTCGGCTTCCGCGTGCAGTGCACCGCGGTCAACCAGACCGCCCAGCTCACGCTCGTCAAGAGCGTGCAGGACCTCGACGGCGTCGACGCCGACCCGAGCGACTGGACCCTCATCGCCACGCCGAGCGGTTCGATCCCGGGCCTCACGCCCGTGCAGACGACGACCGGCAACACGGTGCTCGTCCGACCGGGCACGAGCTACACCATCTCGGAGACCGGCGGCCCCGCCGGCTTCGAACAGGTGAGCATCCAGTGCAAGACGAGCCCTGACGGCCAGTACGTCACGACGACGACGATCACCCTGACGGCACTCGCACAGGGCACCTGCGTCATCACGAACACGCCGATCCCGCCGCAGCTGAAGCTCACGAAGGTCGTCACCGGCAACGTGGCGCTGCCGACCTCGTGGAACCTCGCCGCCAAGGTCGGCGCCGTCATCGTCGCCCAGGGCGACGGAGGCACGGGCGGATTCGTGGACGTGCCCGCCGGGCAGGCCATCGCGCTCTCCGAGTCGACGGCCCTGCCGAACGCCGACCAGTTCCAGGCCGGCACGTGGCTCTGCTCGAAGAACGGCGGAGCAGCGGTTCCCGGCCCGGCGGTCTCGCCGCTCGCACCGGGCGACAAGGTCGACTGCACCGTGACCAACACGCTCAAGGCGATCACGCCGACGATCGTGAAGACCGCGGCCGTTCCCACGCCCAACGCCGACGGCGTGAGCTGGGACATCGGGTACGACATCGTCGTGACGAACCCGAGCGCCTTCCAGGACCTGACGTACAGCCTCACCGACACGCTCGACTTCGGCGGCGACGTCACGGTGAACAGCGCGAGCTACCAGCGCACGCTGCCGGCACCGCCGGGTTCGTCGACGCCGTGGAGCGTCGCGTTCGACGGCGAGCAGGCCTTCGCCGGTGAGCCCCTGCTGGTCAAGGGCACCTCGCACACGTGGCACGTGACCGTCAACGCGACGGTCGCACCGGGCGCCGACTTCGGCGGCACGAGCCCGACCGCCTGCGACGCCGGCACCCCTGGCACCGTCGGGTTCCTGAACACGGCGGTCATGACCGTCGGCGGCGTCGCGTACCCCGCCGAGGACTGCTCGGTCCCGGTCAAGCCGACGATCGCCAAGGTCGGCGGCACGGCCGTCGACAACGGCGACGGCACGTGGACGCTGCCCTACACGATCACGGTGACCAACCCCTCGGCCACCACGAGCGTGCAGTACGACCTCGACGACGCGCTGGGCTACCCGGCATCCGTCTCCGTGCTCGACCGCACGGTCACCCCGCCGGCCGGCGTCACGCTCGTGCCCGGCTGGACCGGCGCCGCGCCGAACACCCTCCTCGCCGACAACGTGACGCTCGCCGGCACCGCCGGTGTCGACACGCACGTCTACACCGTCGCGATCACGGTCGCGATCGGCGCGGATGCCCCGGCGCTCCTCTGCCCGAACCTCGACAACACCGCGAAGGTGACGGCCGGCAACCAGACCGGCACCGCAACCGGCTGCGTCTCCGTCGACAAGCCGACGATCGTGCACGACAAGACCGTCGTGCCCGGCTCGGTGAGCCAGGCCGCCGACGGCACATGGTCGATCGCGTACGACATCACCGTCAAGAACACCGGTGCCATCGGCGGCGTCTACGACCTCGTCGACGCGACGAAGTTCGGCGCCGGCGTCGACGTCTCGGGCGCGAGCTACACGCTCGCGAAGAACAGCGACGCTCCTGCACCGTGGACGGACGGCACGGCGCTCGCGACCGGCGCCTACCTCGCGGCCGGCGACCCCGACCCGAGCGACGTGTATCGCATCACGGTGACCGGCATCGTGCTGACCGGCCCCACCCCGCTGCCGTCCCAGACGGCGTGCCCGGGACCGAACGCCGACGCCGCGGCATTCAACAACGCCGCCACGCTGACCGTCGCCGGGGTTCCGACCGTCGACACCGCGTGCGATGCGCCGAGCGTTCCGACGATCGTGAAGTCGGGGGCGACCGCAGCCCAGCAGCTCGACAGCAGCTGGAACGTGACCTACACCCTGACGGTCTCGAACACGGCGCCCGGCGCCAAGCCCTCGTACTACTCGCTCGATGACGAACCCGGCTTCCCCGCGGGCGTCGAGTTCCACTCGTACCAGGTCGACGGCGGCCCGGTGGAGTCGTACGCCGGCGGCTCGATCGCGATCGTCGGAGCCACCGCGATCGCGGCCGGCGCCACGCACGTCTACACGATCGTGCTGAACGTCGACGTCCCGTCCGGCTCCGTGCCGGGCGCCGACCTCGAGTGCGTTCCGACCGCACCGACCGCCGGCAAGGGCTTCTTCAACACGGCGGTGCTCACGAGCGGCCAGTTCGAGTTCGAGGACACCGACTGCACCGACATCACCGACGGCGGTGTGCCGACGGTCGCGAAGGGCGACCCGACGGTCGTGCAGGGTGCCGACGGCGTGTGGACCATCACCTACCCGATCACGGTCACGGGCAACGCGGACTTCGTCACGAAGTACACGCTGGCCGACACCCTGAAGTTCGGTCCCGAGATCGACGTGCTGACCGCAGCCTGGTCGGGAACGACGTCGGGCAGCTGGGCCGACCCCGAGGGCAACCCGACGGCGACGCTCGTCAGCACGCCGCGGACCATCGGCGTCGACGTCGTCGAGGAGTTCACGGTCACGGTGACCGCGAACGTCGACAAGGCGGCCTTCGCCGATCCGACGACGGACACGTGCACGCCGAGCCAGGGTGCCCCGAACGTCGGGTTCCTGAACGAGGCGAAGCTCACCTCCGGCACGAGCACGCAGACCGACACCGGCTGCGGCGTGCCTGCCGAACCCGAGGTAACGAAGGTCGCCCAGGGATCGGTGACGCGAGTGGGCGACCACTGGGAGGCGACGTACACCGTCACGGTGAAGAACCTCTCGCCGAGCCAGGAGCTCGTCTACGACCTCGAGGACGAGCCCGAGTTCGCGGACGCCGCGACCATCACCGAGCGCACGGTCACGAGCGCCGACGCGACGGTCGACCCCGACTGGAACACTCCGTCGACGACCGACACGATCGTGCAGGACCAGGCCCTCCCGGCCGGCGCGAGCGACGTGTTCACCGTGCTCGTGAAGTTCACGGTCGAATCCACGCCGAGCGATCCGTCGCTGAGCTGCGAGGAGCAGGGCCTGCTCAACACCGCGACCGTCACCTCCGGCGACACCTACACCGACGACGCCTGCTTCGACGTTCCGGTGGTCGTGGTCATCGAGAAGATGTGGACGATCGACGGCGGCTCGCCGATCGCGTGGGACAGCCCGTCCCTCCCGGCCGGCTTCACCGCTCAGGCCACGCTCGACGGCCAGAACGTGCCGTGGAGCACCGAGCAGGGACCGTACGTCGACGGCGCAGAGGTGACCGTCGGCGAGGGCGAGGTGCTCGTGCCGAGCGGCTGCGTCGCCGGCGACCCGATCGGCGTGGGCGACAAGACCCTCGCCGGCACGGTCAACACGTACACCGTGACGAACCCCGTCACCTGCACGCAGACGGTCACCCTCGAGAAGCACGTCGACAACCAGCACGGCGGCGCGGCAGTGCCCGCCGACTGGACGGTGTCGGCGAGCGCGCTCGACGACGGCTTCGGAGGACCGGGTACCGCCACCGGCCCTGTGGAGCGCGGCGTCGGATACACCCTGAACGAGGTGTCGACCACGTGGGAGAACGGCGTCGAGTACGAGGTCTCGGCGACGTGGACCTGCGAGTCCGAGAGCGGCGCGGACGCGTTCACCCTGGTGAGCACGCCCGGTTCGACGAGCGCGACCCTCACGGTCACCGAGCTCGGCGCCACCGTCGACTGCGACATCACGAACACGGATGTCGCGCCGAAGCTGACGCTCGAGAAGAAGGTGCTGCCGCTCGCGATCGCACCGGACTTCCCGCCGACGCTCTGGACGCTCACGGCGGCCGACGGCGACACGGAGGTCATCTCCGGTGACGGAACCGCAACGGGAACCGTCGACTCGAACGTGGCGTACACGCTCTCCGAAGCGGCGGACTTCCCCGGTGCCGACGAGTTCACGCCCTCGCTCTGGAGCTGCGTCTCCACGAACGGCGTCGCGCCGCTCGTGCTCGACGCGGCTGACGGCGACGTCGAGCTCCAGCCGGGTCAGGAGGTGAACTGCGAGATCACCAACACCGCGGCTCCGGCCACGTACACCCTCGACAAGGAGGTCGTCGGGACCGAGCAGAACGCCGACGGCACCTGGACGATCGAGTACAAGATCACGGTGACCGACGAGAGCGTCGTCTCAGCCGTGACCTACGACCTCAGTGACACGCTCGCCGACTTCGGCGAGGGCATCACGATCGACGAGGCGACGTGGACCGGTCCGGGCGGGTCCGCCGGCAGCTGGGCGGATCCCGCGATCGAACCCACGGAGGAGCTCGCGAACAACGTGATCCTCACCGCGGGCGAGGGATTCCACGAGTACTTCGTGACCGTCGAGGCGACGGTGACCGAGGACGCGTGGTCCGAGGAGACCGTCGAGTGCACCGAGGGCGAGGGCGGTTTCCGCAACACGGCCATCCTCACCGTCGGCGACCTGCCGACGGAGGCCAGCGCCTGCGACGAGCCGGGACGTGCCACTGCCGAGAAGACGGTCGTCGGCTCGCCGACGGACAACCTCGACGGCACGTGGACGGTGAACTACGAGATCGTCGTGACGGCCGACCCCGAGAAGGACCTCTTCTACGACCTGAGCGACGCGCCGGCCTTCCCGGCGGGTGCGACGTTCACGGCCACGGCCGAGGACCCGAACGGCGACCCGGTCGCCGACTGGACCGGCACCGGCGACGCCACCGTGCTCGCCGACGACCGGCCGATCCTCGCCGGCGTCGACCAGACCTGGTCGATCACGGCCATCGTCGATGTCACGAAGATCACCGACATCGACCTCGCGAAGTGCGTCGCGACCGAGAGCGGCCACGGCTTCTTCAACGGGGCGCTCTTCACGAACGGCCAGATCGAGACGCCCATCAGCGGCTGCGTCGACATCCCGATCGTCGAGGTCGGCATCGTGAAGACCGCGGTGCTGCCCGAGGGCGTCACGGCAGTCGAGGCCGGCACCGAGGAGAACACGTTCAACTGGGTGCTGACGGTGACGAACAACGGACCGACACCGGTCGAGGGCGTCGTCGTGAAGGACGTGCTGGCCGACTCGCTCGAGTTCGACCCGGCCGACATCACGCTCGACCCGGTCGGATCGTGGACGTTCGTCCAGAACGGCAGCGAACTGACCTGGACGACCGATGCGACCTTCGCCACCGGGCCGATCGTGACGATCACGATCCCCGTGACGCTGAAGGATCCCGCCGTCGGGCCGGAACTGCCCGAGAACCCGGGTGAGGTTCCTCCGCTCGTGCCGGCGGAGAACATCGAGAACACGGCGTGCGTCGAGGTCTCGGAGTTCGACGTCGATCCCACGAACGACTGCGACACCGCGGATGTTCCGACCAAGGCCATGGAGGCGAACGCCTACGTGCAGTGCGTGAACGACGTGCCGTACCTGTACCACAACGTGCAGACGACCGGCTCGGTCGCTCCGGGACCGATCACGGTGACGTGGACGCCCGACGCGAGTGTCTACCCCGACGCGACTCCGATCGTCATGGAGATCCCGTGGGAGCAGCGCAACGGTCGCACGCTGTGGCCGTACGGCGTGGTCAACGACGAGGGCATCTCGATCGGATGGCCCGGCTGGCGCCTGATCCAGGAGGGAGACGTCGTCGGCGAGAACGGCATCGTCGACATCTGGGAGAACATGGTGAAGGACTCGAAGCTCGAGAGCTACGCGTTCGCCGACCAGGTCAACCCGATGACGATCACCTTCCAGGTCAACCCGAGCCAGTCGGTGCTCGCGGTGTACCCGCAGGCCACCCCGGCCTGCGAGGTGCAGCGCGACCCGACGGTCGAGATCCTGAAGACGTCGAGCGTGACCGAGGCGAAGCCGGGCAGCTCGTTCGACTACACGCTGTCGGTCACCAACTCGGGGCTCGGTGCGGTCGAGGCCATGGAGCTGTTCGACGAGATCCCCGGCGACCTCAAGGTCACCGCGATCACGACCGATCCCGCTCCCGCCTTCCCGCGCTGGGATGACTGCGAGGTCACCGGCAAGGATTCGGCCGGCTACGGCGGCACGCTGCACTGCGTGTTGAACGGCATGATCGGCGGCACCCAGCCCGATGCTCCGGACGTGGTGCTGACCGTGACGCTGAATCCCGCCTCGAAGAAGTCGAGCATCGACAACACGGGCGAGGTCTGCTGGAACGACCTGCCGGAGCCGCCCGAGGTGCAGCCTGAAGGGGAGGTCTCGGTGCTCTCGGTGATCGATCCGGAGCTGCCCGTGATCTGCGACGACTCGACGGTCACGGTCAAGATCCCGCAGGCGGGCGCCATCGCCTCGACCGGGTTCGCGGGAGCGCCACTCCTGTGGGGCGCGGGCGGACTGCTCGTCGCCGGCGCACTCCTGATCGCCGCGATGATGATCCGTCGTCGCCGTGCGGGGGAGGCCGCCGAGTAACGGCTCCGTCACCGCGAACGGGAAGGGCCGGGTCGTGACCCGGCCCTCTCTCGTGCCCTGACCGACACGCGGAACGGGGCCGATGCCGTTCGGC
>NZ_JBHURI010000115.1:0-9312 GCF_042673425.1 Agromyces sp. NPDC056965
CGGGTGTCCCGGCCGCACCGCGCCGGCGCCCGGCGAAGATCGGAATCAGGGCGATGAGCCCGAGGGCGCCACCGCCGATCAGGATTCGCGCCGCTCCGACCGATGCGGCGCTCGCGTCGGGCCCGAGCGCCTGCGCGGTGCCCGTGGTGCCGAAGCAGACGGCCGCGAGCAGCACGGCGGTCACGAATCGCATGGCATATTGTTACACAATCTGGAGCCGTCCGCCGGAGCGCCCGTTCGGGCACCCTCCCGCGGGCCGATAAGCTCGCGGATGTCGCGCGCGCGATCCGGCGACGATGCCCCGAGCGCCGCCGACATCCGTGACCCGATACGGAAAGGACTCCTGTGCGCGCCGTGCTCTTCAACGCCTTCGGTGAGAACCCCGAACTCGTCGACGTGCCGGAGCCGGAGTGCCCGCCGCGCGGCGCCGTCATCCGGGTTCGCGCGACCGGCGTCTGCCGCAGCGACTGGCACGCCTGGATGGGCCACGACGACACCGTCTCGCTGCCGCACGTGCCCGGTCACGAGTTCGCCGGTGAGATCGCCGTGCTCGGTTCCGAGGTCGCCCCCGAAGCGGGTTGGGCGGTCGGCGACCGGGTCACCGCCCCTTTCATCTGCGCATGCGGGCGCTGCTCCGAGTGCCTGACCGGCAACGAGCAGGTCTGCGACCAGCAGTCGCAGCCCGGATTCACGCACTGGGGATCGTTCGCCGAGTTCGTCGCGATCGACGAGGCCGAGCTGAACCTCATCCGCCTGCCCGAGTCGCTCGGCTTCGTCGAGGCCGCGTCGCTCGGCTGCCGCTTCGCGACCGCCTACCGGGCGATCGTCTCGCGCTCGCGCCTCGCGCCTGGCGAACAGATCGCGGTGCACGGATGCGGCGGGGTCGGCCTCTCGGCGATCATGATCGCCGTCGCGGCGGGCGTGAAGGTCTACGGCGTCGACGTGTCGGATGCCGCGCTCGCCGCGGCCGAGGGGCTCGGCGCCGTGCCGTTGCAGGGCGGCGAGGGCGCGGCCGAGCGCATCCTCGAGGCCTCGGGCGGGGGAGTCGACGTCTCGGTCGACGCCTTCGGCTCGACGGAGACCTCGTTCGCCTCGGTGCGGAGCCTCAAGAAGCGCGGCCGGCACGTGCAGATCGGCCTCATGGTCGGCGACTCGGCGCTCGCCGCGATGCCGATGGACGCCGTGATCGACGGCGAGCTCGAGATCCTCGGCAGCCACGGCATGGCCGCGCACGAGTACCCCTCGATGCTCGGCGCGGTCGCCTCGGGCGACTTCCGGCCGATCGAGCTCGTCGGCCGGCGCATCACCCTCGACGAGGTGCCCGCGGCGCTCGCGGCCATGGGCACGGCCGGCGGCGCCGGCTCGGGCATGACGGTCGTCGAGCTGTAGCGGCATCCGCTCGCTCCTGCTCCTCGGTGCAGCGGTGGCCGTGCCCGTAGCATGTCCGAGAACCCACAGGAGGAATCGATGAGCGATGGTCGTGCGGCATCCGCCGGCTGGTATCCCGACCCGAGCGACGCCTCGGCGCAGCGCTGGTGGGACGGTGCGCAGTGGACGGAGCATGTCGCGCCGGCTGCTCCCGTGGCTCCCGTCGCGCAGGCCGTTCCCCAGGCGTCGGTCGCGCCCGTCGTCGCGCCCGCGGTCGTCGCGCCCGCGTACGTCCCGCCGGTGACCCCGGCGTACGCGCCCGCCTACGCCTCAGCGCCCCCGTATGCCGCGACGGCGCCCGCGTACGGGCAGCCCGCACCCTACGGCGGTGTCGCGGCGACGGCCCGCGTGCCCGAGGGCACCCCCGTCGACACGATCTGGATCTGGCTGATCGTGGCGCTGCCCGTGCTCTCGGTGCTGCCGCTCTTCTTCTGGGACTTCCAGTCGTACCTGGAGCAGTCGATGTCGATGTCGTCGTCGAGCACGGTGCTCACCGCGCTCGGCCCGTACGCCGACCCGTGGTACCTCGCCGCGACGTTCGGCGGATGGATCTTCTACGGTCTCTCCGTCTGGTTCGCCGCGCTCGACAGCGCGGCCCTCGCGAGGCTCGGCTACCAGCGCCGGTTCCACTGGGCCTGGGCGTTCCTCTCCTCGCTCGTCTACGTCATCGGCCGCTCGGTGGTCGTGCGACGGCAGGCGGGTCGCGGCTCCCTGCCGATGGCCGCCGCGATCGCACTCACGGTGGTGCTCACGATCGGCGTGATCGTGTGGTTCGTCGTGGTCATGGTGGGCGTCATCGGCACCTCGATGGAGATGTACCCCGCCTACTGAGCCGGGTCGTGCTCGTGGAAGCCGATGCCGGCCTCCACGAGCACGCGGTTCACGCGTCGACCAGCTCCTCCGCCGGCGCGCTCGCACGGCGAGGCGTGGGGCGCAGGAACAGGGCGGATGCCACGAGCCCGGCGACCGCGAGCACGGCGGCGCCGATGAACGCCGACGAGTAGCCGGCCGTGAGCGCGGCGGCATCCGCAGCCCCCGTGGTCACTGCGCCGGCGGTGACGGCGGCGCCGACGGCGGTCAGGGCAGCGAGGCCGACGGCCGAGCCGATCTGGTAGCTCGTGTTCACGAGGCCCGATGCGACGCCCGTCTCCTCGGGGCGCGCTGCGCCGATCGCGGTGCCGAGCGACGGCACGAACGCGAGGGCCATGCCGAGCGCCGCGACGAGCGAGGCGGGCAGCACGTCGACCGCGTAGCTGCCGTCGGGGCGCGCGAGCGCGAGCCAGCCGAGGCCGACCGCGAGCAGCGCGAATCCGCCCACGATGAGCGGCTTCGCCCCGAACCGTGCCTGCAGCCGCGGAGCCACCGCGACCATGCCGACCACGATGAGCGCGGTCATCGGCAGGAGCGCTGCGCCAGAGGCGAATGCGCCGGCGCCGAGCACCTGCTGCAGGTAGAGGTTCAGGAAGAACCACATCGACACCCACGCTGCGCCCAGGAGGAGCTGGGCGAGGTTCGCCGCGCCGAGCTGCGGGGCCCGGAAGATGCCGAGGCGCAGCAGCGGCGTGCGGCTCCGGGCCTGGATCGCGAAGAACGCGATGAGCAGTGCGGCGCCTGCGGCGAGGGCGATGATCGTCTCCGCCGAAGCCCAGCCGGCCTCGGGGGCGCGCACGACGCCGTAGACGATCGCGGCGAGTCCGGCGGTGGCGGTGAGCGCGCCGGCGAGGTCGACGCGCCCGCGTCCGCCGTCGACGCGGGGGAGCGCGAACGGCGTCAGCACCATGACGAGCACGGCGATCGGCACGGTCACGTAGAAGACCCAGGGCCAGCTCGCGTACTCCGTGAGCACGCCGCCGAGGAAGACCCCCGCGGTGCCGCCGATCGGCGCGGCGGCGCCGTACACCGCGAACGCGCGGGGCAGGTCGGCGGTGCCGCCGAACAGCGTCATGAGCAGCGTGAGTGCGGCCGGGGCGATGAGTGCCGCGCCCGCGCCCTGGACGGCGCGGCCGGCGATCTCGAGGCCGACGTTGCTCGCGGCGCCGGCGAGCACGCTGCCGATGATGAGCGTGAGCCAGCCGGCGATGAACACCCGGCGCGCTCCGAAGACGTCGGAGAGGCGGCCGCCCAGCAGGAGGAGGCCGCCGAAGGCGATGACGTAGGCGTTGAAGACCCACGACAGGGATTCGGGGGTGAACCCGAGCTCGGCCTGGATGTCGGGCAGGGCGACGCCGATGATCGACGTGTCCATGATGACGACGAACTGGGCCGCCGCGATGAGTGCGAGGCCGAGCCACCGACGTCTCGTCGGCGGAGTGGATGCGGACATGGAGTGCTCCTTCTCTGAATACCCCTAGGGGGTATAGGTCTAGATATAGCCATCCCGGAGCGGGGTTGTCAAGCGACGTCGCCCCGTGTGACGGCAGGGGGCCGACGCCCGGCGCTGGCCACCGCCTGCACGACGCGCCACAATGGGGCGATGGACCCGGTGGCGGCGCTCGAGGAGATCGCATTCCTGCTCGAGCGCGATCGCGCCTCGGCGTTCAAGTCGAAGGCGTTCCGGCGAGCGGCCGAGGTGATCCGCCCGCTCGACCTCGACGAGATCGCGGTGCGTGTCGGCGACGGCCGCCTGCAGCGCACGAAGGGCATCGGCGACACGACGTTCACCGTCATCGCGCAGGCGGCCGGCGGCGCGGTGCCCGACTACCTCGCCGACCTCCGAACCCGCGCCGGCCTCGCGCCGAACGGTGCGCGCTCCGGACTCCGCGCGCAACTGCGCGGCGACCTGCACAGCCACACCGACTGGTCCGACGGCACGACGAGCCTCGAGACGATGGCCCGCGCCGCGGAGGCGCTCGGCCTCGAGTACCTCGCGATCACCGACCACTCGCCGAACCTCCGGGTGGCCAACGGACTCAGCGTCGAGCGGCTCACGGCGCAGCAGCAGGCGATCGCCGACGTGCAGGCAGGGGCCCGCGGCATCCGCCTGCTTCGCGGCATCGAGGTCGACATCCTGCTCGACGGCACCCTCGACCAGACGCCCGAGATGCTGGGCCGCCTCGACGTCGTGGTCGCGAGCGTGCACTCCAAGCTCCGCACCGAGGCGCCCGAGATGACGAGGCGGATGCTGCGCGCCATCGCCGACCCGCACACGAACGTGCTCGGGCACTGCACCGGCCGGCTCGTCGAGGGCGCTCGCGGCACCCGCCCGCAATCGACCTTCGACGCGCACGCGGTGTTCGAGGCGTGCGCCGAGCACGGGGTCGCCGTCGAGATCAACTCGCGGCCCGAGCGACAGGACCCGCCCGATGAGCTCATCGCGATCGCGCTCGAGGCCGGCTGCCTGTTCTCGATCGACAGCGACGCCCACGCGCCGGGGCACCTGACGTTCCTCGAGCTCGGCGCCGCGCGCGCGACGGCGAACGGCGTGCCCGCGGAGCGCATCGTGACGACCTGGCCGGTGGAGCGACTGCTCGAGTGGGCCCGCCCGTGAAGCAGGGATCACCGAGCGCGACGCGCGGCGCCCTGCTCGAGCTGCTGCGCGAGCAGGCGGGACGACGACGTCCGGTCGATGTGCTCGCCCAGTATCTCGAGGACGGGTTCGTCGCGCCGGGGCTCATCGACCAGCGCCTTGCGAACACCCTCGACCGGCTGGCACTGGAGTCGGCGCCCGACTTCGAGGCGGTGCTGCTCTCGCCCGTCGCCCCGCTCGGCGCCGGTTCGGTCGTGGCGCCGACCTCGCAGGATCGCACCCTCTCGACGATTCGCAGCACCGAGGTCGTCTCGGACCCGACGAACGTGCTCGCCCTGGAGAGCGCGAAGCGGCTCGCGGTCGCCGCCGACAGCGCTGTGCGCCTCGCCACCGTGCATCAGACCGTTCGAGCGCAGCCGCTCGCTGCGGGCGACGTCGCCCGTTCTCGGCATTTCCGCCTGTTCGCACTCTCGGAGGCCGGCCGCGGACTGCCCGAAGACGAGTTCGAGGTGCGGGCCGTCGCGCGACAACTCGCGGTGTTCGACCAGCTGCTCGATGCCTGCGCCGACACGCTCCCCGTGGAGTTCGCGCGTCGGCGCGCGGTCGTGCGGGTCGATGAACGCGGTGCGGCGCTTCGCGGCCGGCTGCTGGGGCGGCTCGCCGGGACGCTGCCGCACCTCGAACTCGTGACCGAGCAGCTCGACTCCGCGTACTACGACGGCCTGCGAGTGGGGTTCGGCGCGCACACTCGCTCGGGCGACTACGTCGAGGTCGCCGATCTCGGACGATTCGACTGGGTCGCGAAGCTCGCAGGCGATCGCAGGATGCGGTTCGTGGCGAGCGGGCTGGGAATCCAGCTGGTGCCGCTGCTGTTCTGAGAAGCACCAGTGCGAGTTGCAGCACGCCCCCATCGAGAGGATTCGCCCATGACCACCTGGACCGCAGAGGAGCTCGACCGCATCGGCCGGGCCGAGGAGCTGCAGATCGCCTCCCGCCGCGACGACGGCTCGCTCCGGCCGTACGTCACCATCTGGGTCGTGCGCGTCGGCGACGAGCTGTTCGTCCGCTCCGCCTACGGGCCGGGCAACCCGTGGTTCCGTCGAGCGCAGGCGAGCGGCACCGGCCGCATCCGTGCCGGCGGCGTCGAGCGCGACGTCGTGTTCGCCCAGCCGCCCGCCGACGTGCACGAGGCCGTCGACGCCGCGTACCACGCGAAGTACGACCGGCACGGGCCGAGGATCGTCGGCACCGTCGTCGGGCCGGAGGTCGTCGCGACGACGCTCCGACTGGAGCCCGTCGCCGACTGAGCCGTGCGGCCCGGCGACCCGGATGGCTATGTTTCGCGATGCGGCGGCAGGTGCGTGCCGCGATGGATCTCGGACAGTCGCGCGTGCCCGGGGGAGCCGGGGTCGTCCACGATCGGCCGGTCGGCCATGAACAGCCGGATCAGGTGGGCGAGCTCGCCCGAGTGACTGAAGTTGATGGCGTGCGCCGCGCCCTCGATCCTGACGAGCAGCACGTGGTTGTCGGTCGCGGCGGCGACCTCCTGCACGCGTGACGGGCCCGGCATGAGCGGGTCGCGGTCGCCGATCACGACGAGCGTCGGAATGTGGAGTTCGAGCAGGCGTTCGAGCGTCGGGTACTGGGTGAGCGACCGGAACATCTTGAACGTGCTGGGCACGCCGAAGCGGAGGTAGTCGGGCACGGCCACCTTCATCATGCGAGGGGGCTCCCGCCCGCCGTCGCGCGTGAGCTGGCCGACCGCGCGGCGGAGCGGCTGGTTGAAGAGGCCGCCCGCCGGGGAGACGAGCACGGCGCGCTCGATGCGCTCGGGGTAGTGGTGTGCGAACTCGAGGATGACGGGGCAGCCCATCGAGTTGCCGACGAGCGTGGCCTTCTCGATGCCGCGGTCGTCGAGGAACCGGACCGCGGCGTGCGCGAGGTCGGGCACGTCGAGCGCATCGGCCGCCCGTCCGCTGCGACCGAACCCGGGCAGGTCGGGCACGAGGGTGTGGAACTGGTCGGCGAGCCGTTCGGCGGTCGGCAGCAGGTAGCGGCCCGAGAGGCCGAAGCCGTGCAGGTGCATCATGGCCGGTGCGTCGGGTGGCGACGGGGACTCGCGGTAGAACATGTCGACGCCGTCGACCGTGGTCCATCGCTCGGCCAGACTCGATTCCGGCCGCCTGGGCGGGCGGTGCGCCGCGGTCCTCGTGCCCATGTGTCGATCATCCTCGCCGCCCGATTTCCCGTCAACGAGTCGGCGCCGAGCTTCTGGGGCGCGCCGGTCGGCGACGACGCGGCGGGAAAGCCCGGCAATGGCGGCATCCCGAATGTTTACGTTGCCTTAACTCGGCATGTTTACGTTGACATCGCGATGATCCCGCCAATACCCTGACCAAGTCAGGAGCCTGGGGGCGGCGTCCTCGCAACATGGCGGGGCGCCGCGCAAGGCAGAACAGAGAGGTTCGCAGAATGCATCGTCGTACCCTACGGGTCGCGGTCGGACTCACGGCAGCAGCCCTCGCGATATCGGTCGCGAGTCCCGTGTACGCAGCAACACCAGAGGATCCGATCCCCGTGCTCACGGGCCCGGAACTCGCGGCATCGTGGACGGCGCCGCTCAGCACCGTCGGCCGGTACGTCGTCGACGCCGACGGCGACCGCTTCAAGCTCGAGTCCGCCAACTGGGACGGTGCGCAGGGGCACTGGAACGGCAGCGGCGACAAGAACGACCCGGCCAACCACAACAGCGGCATGAGCTACGACATCCCCATGGGCCTCGACCGGGTGCCGATGGCGACCCTCATGAGCGACTTCCACGGGCTCGGGCTCAACAGCATCCGGCTCTCGTACTCGAACGAGATGCTCGGCATGACGGCACCGGTGCCCGACGTCGCGGTGGCCGCCAACCCGTCGCTGTCGGGCAAGACCCCGCTGCAGGTCTTCGACGCCGTCGTCGAAGCACTCACGGCCGACGGCTTCGCGGTGATCCTGAACAACCACACCACGACGTCGCGCTGGTGCTGCGGCGCCGACGACGGCAACTCGAAGTGGTACAGCAGCCAGACCACCGAGAAGTGGATCAGCGACTGGGTGATGCTGACCGAGCGCTACGAGGACAACCCCAGGGTCGTCGGCATGGACCTCCGCAACGAGGTGCGCCGCGACGTCTGGAACGACCCGAACTGGGGCATGGGCGACGGCAACGACCTCTACCAGGCGTTCCAGCGTGCCGGCATCGCCATCCAGCAGGCGAACCCCGAGGTGCTCGTCATCATGGAGGGCATCAACTGGCAGGGCATCCCGCTCGACGGCTTCTTCCACGACCGGCCGACCCTCAAGCCCGTCGCGAACCTCTCGAACGCCCTCCCGTATCCGAACAAGCTCGTCTACGCGGCGCACATCTACGCCTACACCGGGCCGCAGCACACCGGGGCCACCGGACTCGGCGAGACGCACGACGCCCGCTACCGCGACCTCAGCCGGAGCGAGCTCACGGCCGAGGTCAAACGGGCCGCGGCGTACGTCAACACGGCCGGCCAGCACTACACGGCGCCCGTGTGGTTCAGCGAGTTCGGCATCGGCCACGCCGGCGACACGAGTGACCTCGAGAAGGCCTGGTGGGTGAACTTCACCGACATCCTCATCGCCAACGACAGCGACTTCGCCGCGTGGCCCCTCGTGACGCAGGCGAGCGCCGACGGCACCTTCGCCGACGGCTACTCGCTCCTCGCCTACAAGCCCGACGGCACCAAGCTGAGCATCGCCGACGACTGGCGCTACCCGCAGTGGAAGAAGCTCGTGACCGCGAACGGCACGACCGGCCCCGTGGCATCCGTGCCGCGCTGGAACATGCTCGGCAGCGGCAGCTTCGTCGACAGCCAGTCGTCGCTGCGACTGCTGCAGGCGGGCGATTGGTCGCCGGGTCAGTGGAAGGGCACCTGCCCCGACAGCCAGCGCCTGCAGGGCATCGCGCGGGGCACCAACCGAGCACTCTGCACGGATGTCGGCGGCATCACGACCTCGAACCCGCGCGCGCAGAGCGGGCAGGGCAACATCACGAACGACTGGGCCTCGGGCTACGACAAGCTGCAGTGCAACCCGGGCGAGGTCGCAGTCGGCTACAGCCTGGGCACGGGCGGCGGCACCAAGGCCGCGATGTGGAAGCTCGCCTGCGCGACGAGCACCACGGCGCTGCCGGCGAGCCAGGGCCGCCTGATCTGGTTCGACAAGGGCGACAACCGCCCGGCCGGCGGCGGATCGACCGCGAGCGACTGGGCTCCCGGCAACTACAAGGGCCAGTGCAAGGACAACGAGTACATCGCCGGCGTCGCGTACACCTACCGATGGAACCACGGCGGCGTGCCCGACGCGCTGCTCTGCAAGCCGCTCAGCTGATCGGCGGATGACGAAGGGGC
>NZ_JBHURI010000116.1:0-9264 GCF_042673425.1 Agromyces sp. NPDC056965
ACTCCGACTACGGCAGTTCGAACGCCTGCACCTCGGCGAGCTGCAGCCGGTAGAACCCGATGCGCCCCTCCTCAGCGGTCGGACGACCGAGTTCGGAGACGAGCACGCGCAGGTACTGCGCCTGCACGGTGTCGAACCCGTACGCCTGCGGCCTCGGCCCGGGGTCGGCCTGCCCGGTCACCTCGCGCACCGTCGTCCACGTCGTGCCGTCATCGCTGACCTGCACCGCGAACGACTTCGGGAAGTGCGCCCCGTCGGTGCCGTCGGCGGCCTTGTCGTCGGCGGTGGCGGTCCTCGGGTAGAGCACGACCGTGTTGAGCGACTTCGGCTCGCCGAGGTCGAAGGCGAGCCACTGGTCGACTCCCGTCTGCGACACGTCGGGACCGTTCGAGGTGTACCCCTTCGCGCCGCCCGCGAGGCTCTCGCGCTTGCCGTCGACGAGGTTCGCCGTGCCCCAGCCGGGCCCGGCCTGCAGGCTGGTGCGCGCCGAGACGGTCGATCCCGCCAGCACGTTCTCGCCGGCGTCGAGGCCGGCGGCGAGGGGAAGGATCCACACGTCCGCGATCGAGGGGTCGTACGCGCCGTCGACGTCTTGGAACCGCAGTCGCACGGTGCCGTCGGCCGTGGCGTCCGAAGCGGCGACGACGAACTGGGAGCTCATCGTGCCGGCACCGCCCTCGGTGCGCGTGTACCGCTGCTCGAAGACCGTCTCGCCGTCGGCGGAGATGTCGTAGGTCTTCTGCCGCGCCGCGTCGAACGTCTCGACCGTGCGAACCACGAACGGCTCGCCGGCCGGAACAGCGACGTCGAACTCGAACCAGCCCCCGGGGTACGACGTGTGGGTGTACCGACGGGTGAGCCCCGCCTCGGGCGACGTGCCCGAGTGCTCGGACGCGGTCAGTCCGTGCGCCTGCTCGGATGCCGCGAGCCCGAGGTCGACGTGGTCGACGACCACGGCCGGCGTGTTCGAGAGCTCGACCGCGAGCGAGGCGGTGCCCCGCTCCTCAGCCGATGCACCGACGGCCGCGGTGAGTGCCGCCGCGCCGCCCGTGACCGTGAAGGGCACGGCGACCTCGACCGTCGAACGGGCGGATGCCCCGGCGCCGACCTCGAACGCCGCCTCGACCGGAGCCCAGCCCTCTGGCCCCGTCACCTGCACCGAACCGGATCGGTCACCCGCGGTGCCGTTCACCAGGTCGACGGCGACCACCACGACCTCACCGGGGTGGGCGGACGCCGGCTCGACCGTGACGGCGCCGACCGTCACGGGCGCGGCGACCGTGAGCTGCGCCGCCAGCGGCAGCGTCACCTCGGTGCCGTCGTAGCGGTAGCGGAGCGAGCCCTCGAGACCGTACCCGCCCGGGGCGGCGTCGGCCGGGACCGCGACGTCGAATGCGAACGTCGTCGACGAGCCCGGCGTGTACTTCCTGGCGCCGTCGGCGACCACCGCGGTGACCGTCCATCCGTCGGCGGACGACAGTGCGGCCTCGACGTCGCTCAGCTTCTTCTTGCCGCTGACGTCGACCGTGATCACGGCGCGGGCCGCGTCGCCCGGGAAGCTCCCCTCGGCGGGCGTCGTCAGCGAGACCGACGCGCCGGCGAGCGTCGCGCACGCGGCGGCCAGCTTCTCGGCGGCCGGAGCGAGGATCGCCCGGAGCGTGTCGGCGGTTCCGGCCGCGAGTGCGCCTCGCCCCACCTCGCGATCGAGGTAGGCGGTGATCGCCTGCATCGAGCTCAGCGTCTTGTGCGCGGCGACCGCGGTGCGCACGTCGCGCTCCCGACCCTTCTTGCCGTCGACGAAGGCGTCCCACGCTGTGTCGGCACGATCGTCGAATTCGTCGGCCAGGTCGTCGAGGGCCTTCGCCTGCGACTTCGTCAGCGCGCCGTCCTTGCGCAGCGCCGACACCTGGTCCTCGGTCGCCGATGCCGCGTCACGGGTGTCGCCGAGGCGGCCGAGCGTCACGTCCTGTGCGAAGGAGAACTCGCCCGAGCCCACCGCGAACACGGCGTCGCCGTCGGCGTAGCGCACGAACTCGATGCCCTTCACGGATGCCGCGGGCTTGCCGCCCTCGGTGATCGCCCAGCGGCTCGTCGTCGGGATGCGGATCTCGGCGGTCGTGTTCGCGGGAACGGTGACGTCGAGCTGCATCGCGCCCGAGGCATCCGTGCGCCACGACGACGCGACCTCGCCGTACGGCGTGTCGACCGAGGAGGCGACGTGATCGATGCCGGCGCCCGTCTCGGGCGCGATGAGCACCTTTCGGTAGCCGGGCTCGAGCGCGGAGATGCCCGCCATCGTGCGATACATCCATTCGCCGACCGCGCCGTAGGCGTAGTGGTTGAACGAGTTCATCTCGACGGGCCCGAAGGTGCCGTCGGGCATGATCGAGTTCCAGCGCTCCCAGATCGTGGTCGCGCCCTTGCCGATCTCGTAGCCCCACGACGGGTAGTCGGTGTTCTGCAGGAGCGTGTAGGCGATGTCGGTGCGTCCGATCTCCGTCAGGGCCGGCAGCAGTCCGTCGACACCGAGGAAGCCGGTCGACAGGTGGTTGTTCCGCCGCTCGAGCGTCTCCACGAACTGCGCCGCGACCTCGTCCTCGAGCCCTGCCGGGATCAGGTCGTTCGTGATCGTCAGGATGTAGGCGGTCTGCGAGTCGCCCCGCACCGTGCCGTCCGCGCCCACGAACGCCGCTCCGTACGCCGCCTTGATCGCCCCGTAGCGCTCCATGTAGAGCGCAGCGTCGTCGTCGCGGCCGAGCGCCGCCGCCATCTCGGCGAACTCGCGGGTGCCCTTCGCGACGAACGCGGTGTCGATGACCGTCGCTGGGGTGTCGTCGTCGAGGTTCAGCCAGTCGTTGTATCCGCCGACGTTGCGGATGTGGTCGACCGACGTGGCGTCGAGGTAGTCGACGTACCGCTTCATCGAGTCGTAGCTGTCGACGAGGATCTGCGTGTCGCCGTAGGCCTGCCAGAGCGAGTACGGCACGTGCACGCCGGCGTCGGCCCATCCGGCCCGGCCGTAGCCGCCGTCGAACCGTCCGGGCACGACGGGTGCGACGCCCGGGAAGGCGCCGTCGGCGCTCTGCGTGTCGCGCAGGTCCTGCAGCCACTTGGTCAGGAACAGCTGCGAGTCCATGTTGTAGTTGGCCGTGTTGGCGAAGACGTTGATGTCGCCCGTCCAGCCCATGCGCTCGTCGCGCGCCGGGGTGTCGGTCGGGATCGACAGGAAGTTGCCGCGCTGGCCCCACACGATGTTGCTCTGCAGCTGGTTGACGAGCGACGAGGAGGTCTCGAGCGCGCCGGTGGAGAGGTTGTCGGTGCCGACGACGACGCCGGTGATGTCCTCGGCGGACGGCGCCTCGTCGACCCCCGTGATCTCGACGTAGCGGAAGCCGTGGAAGGTGAACTTCGGTTCCCACGTCTCTGCGCCGTCGCCTGCGAAGGTGTAGTAGTCGGTCGCCTTCGCTCCGCGGAAGTTGGCCGTGTAGAGCGTGCCATCGGGGTTCAGCACCTCGGCGACGCGGATCCGGGCCGTCTGCCCGGCTTCACCCTGCAGGGTCACCCGTGCGTGGCCGACCATGTTCTGGCCGAGGTCGTAGACGTGCACGCCGTCGGCGGGGCTCGGCAGTTCGGTGGCCGTCAGCTCCTGGGTGACGCGCACCGGCGGGTCGATCTGTGGTTCGAGCTTCCCGGTCGCCGAGGGCCGCTCCACGACCTTCGACCACTCGCCGTCGTCGTAACCCGCCTCCGACCACGCTCCGAGCGATGCCGCACGACGGGCGTCGTAGGTCTCGCCGTCGAGCAGGTCGGCCGAGGTCGTCGCACCGTTCGTCGTGCGCCAGCCGTCATCGGTGGCGACGACCTCCTCGGATCCGTCGGCGTACCGGATGCGGAGCTGGGCGATCAGGGAGGTGTCGCTGCCGTAGACAGAGTCGCCGAACATCGCGACGTTGCCCGCGTACCAGCCGTTGGCCACCTCGGCGCCGAGGGCGTTGCCGCCGCCTTCGAGCTGATCGGTGACGTCGTAGCTCTGGTACTGGATGCGGGTGTTGTAGTCGGTCCACCCGGGGGCGAGCTGCTGGTCGCCGACCGGCTCGCCGTTGAGCTGGAGCTCGTACACGCCGCGTGCCGCGGCGTAGATGCGCGCCGACGCGACCTTCTTCTCGACGTCGAACTCCGTGCGGAGCAACGGCACGTCGGCACCGAAGGCGAACCACGGTTCGGTGTTGCCGGAGACGAGGAGCTTGCCGCCTGAGACGGTGCCCGACGTGAAGGTGCGGTCGCCCGCGGGGAAGGTCGTGTCGACCAGCACCTCGCCGGATTCGGACGTGACCTTCACCTCGGAGACGAGGCCGGTCTCCGCGCCGTTCGTCCGGAAGCCGACGAGCCCGGGCGCGGTGTGCGCCGTGACGGTGCGCGTGTCGAGCACCGTGCCGTCGACCTTCGTCACGACGGTCGAGCCGTCGACGGTGATCGAGTACTCGTGCTCGGCGGCGAAGTCGAAGCCCGCGGGGAACGGCGTCGCCGGCAGCACGGCGAAGCCGCCGTTGGTCTTGACGTGCGGGCGAAGCGAGCCCTCGCTCTGGCTGAGCTGCCACATGTCGGCGTTGCCGCTGTCGCGGCCCCGGAAGTACACGCCGAGGGCGCCGGAGATCTTCGACGCCGTGAACGTCATGGTGTAGTCGGTCCACTCCGCGGGGATCGACGTGTCGGCGCCGATCCACTCGGCGCCCGCCCAGTCGTCGGCCCCGGCGAGTGCGGTCTCGAAGGTCGCGACGTCGCTCCACTCCGAGGCCTGCCCGCGTGCGTCCCACACGCGCACCTGCCAGGCGTACCGGGTCGCCCCCTCGAGGCCGGGCCCGCCGAACGGCACGTCGACCGAGGCGGCCGATGCGACCTTGCCGCTGTCCCAGACATCGGGACGGGACAGCTTGCGCTCGCTCGTCGCGACGCGCACCTGGTAGGCGGACTGCATCGCACCTCGACTCGCCGAGGCGAGCTGCCAGCTCAGCCGCGGAGCGGTGAGCGGGATGCCGATCGGGTCTGCGGCCGAGTTGGCCTCGAGCGCCCCGACAGCGACTCGATCGGTGTGGCGTGACGCCGCGACGGCCGGAGCCGGTGGTGCGGTGAGCACTGATGCGAAGACCGTACCGGCGATGAGCACACCGGCCGCGGCACTGCGGAAGTAGGGTCGCACGCGTTTCTCCTCTTTGATGAAACGATTCATTTTGCAGCGAACAGTCAGGAGCCTATCCAGCTCGTGAATCCGCGGTCAACCCTTCTTCGACAACCCGCCCGCCGCGTCTCGAGGCCGCCGCCGCACCCGGAGACGGGAACGGGCGGCCACGTCCGGCCGCCCCTCCGCCGCGAACGCGATCGGGCGCGAACACGAACGGGCCCGGATGCTTCGCGGCATCCGGGCCCGTTCGGGCGTCGTCGACTACGCCGCAGCGCCGTCGGCGACGGCCGTCGCGTGCGCGGCGCGGAGCACGGCACCGAGCTCGGCATCGACGTTCGTCCAGTACTGGAAGAACCGCTCGCGGATCTCGTCGACCGTGATCGAGGCCGCCTGGCCCGCGAGCGTCGCCTGCAGGCGGAGCTTCGCCTCGGCCGAGTACACCTCGCGGTAGAGGGTGCCCGGCTGGCCGAAGTCGCTGTCATCGGCGCGCAGCGTGTAGGCGGCGCGCACGAGCTCGCCGTCGCTCTCCCAGCCGCCCTCGGCAGCGGCTTCGGCCGACGCGACCGGGCCGCCGAACGAGTTCGGCGCGTAGACCGGCGTGGTCGGCGCGTTGAAGGCGTGGCGCTGGGCGCCGTCCTGCGAGTAGTTGGCGACGGATGCCGCGTGCGGCGCGTTCACCGGAATCTGGTTGTAGTTCGTGCCCACGCGGTACCGCTGCGCGTCGGGGTAGCTGAACACGCGCGCCATCAGCATCTTGTCGGGGCTGATCGCGATGCCGGGAACCGTGTTCGCCGGCGAGAACGCGGCCTGCTCGATCTCGGCGAAGAAGTTCTGCGGGTTGCGGTCGAGCGTGAGCGTGCCGACCGGGATCAGCGGGTAGTCGGCGTGCGGCCACACCTTGGTGAGGTCGAACGGGTTGAACCGGTAGGTCTTCGCGTCGTCGTAGGGCATGACCTGCACGTGCAGGTCCCACTTGGGGTGGTTGCCCGCCTCGATCGCCTCGTGGAGGTCGCGGCGGTAGTAGTCGGCGTCGGCTCCGGCGATCGCCTCGGCGCTCTCGGCGTCGAGGTGCAGGTCGCCCTGCTGCGAGCGGAAGTGGTACTTCACCCAGAACTTCTCGCCCTCGGCGTTGATCCACTGGTACGTGTGCGATCCGAAGCCGTGCATCTCGCGCCACGACTTCGGCAGGCCTCGGTCGCCCATGAGGTAGGTGACCTGGTGCGCCGACTCGGGCGAGAGGGTCCAGAAGTCCCACTGCATGTCGGCGTCGCGCAGGCCCGAACCGGGCAGGCGCTTCTGCGAGTGGATGAAGTCGGGGAACTTGATCGCGTCGCGGATGAAGAACACGGGCGTGTTGTTGCCGACGATGTCGTAGTTGCCCTCGGTCGTGTAGAACTTCACCGAGAAGCCGCGCACGTCGCGCCAGGTGTCGGGCGATCCCTGCTCGCCGGCGACGCTCGAGAAGCGCAGCAGCGTCTCGACCGTGGAGCCGGGCTGGAACACCGCGGCACGCGTGTAGGCCGAGACATCCGCGGTCACCTCGAAGCTGCCGAACGCGCCGCCGCCCTTCGCGTGCACGATGCGCTCCGGAATCCGCTCGCGGTTGAACTGGGCGAGCTTCTCGACGAGATAGCGGTCGTGCAGCACCGTCGCGCCGTCGGCGCCGATCGTGAGGGAGTGGGCGTCGCTGGCGACCGGCGTTCCGGTCTGCGTCGTCGTGGGCGTCGTGATGGATTCCGACATGGCGTCCTTCTCTCTTCGTTTCTTTCTCTGGGATCGCCGACGCGAGGGTCGACGGGGCGCAGTGAGGGTGCGCCCGAGTTCGGGCGCGCCGGATCGATCCGGCGCGGGATGGAGTGTCGAGTGCGGTACGGGAACGCCGGCGGGCCGGCTTCGACTTCAGCTCAGCGCGGCGCTCGCACTGCACTCGGGGCAGAGGCCCCAGAAGGTGACCTCCGCGACGGCGATGCGGAAGCCGTGCGTCTCGCTCGGCGTGAGGCAGGCGGCCTCGCCGACGACGCAGCCCACGTCGAACACCGTGCTGCACCCCGTGCAGACGAGGTGGTGGTGGTTGTCGCCGACGCGGGTCTCGTAGAGCGCCGGCGAGCCGGCCGGCTCGATCTTGCGGAGCAGCCCGGTCTCGGCGAGCGCGCCGAGCACCCCGTAGACCGCCTGCCGAGACGTCGTCGGCAGCGACACGGCGACCCGAGTGTGCACCTCGTCGGCGTCGAGGTGCTCGCCGGGGTGGAACGCGCCGAAGACCGCGAGGCGCGACTCGGTGACCTTGAGCCCCGCGCCGCGAAGCACGGCGGCGGCCGCTTCGCGTTCGTCGGCGGCAGTCGGGCTCATGTCTCGAACCTATCAGTTGTCTTGATTCTGTCAAAACAACCGAGCCGTCGTCAGCTCTTCCCCCGACCGCGCGAATGCCGCATGATGGCTTGCACCCGCAGATCGAAGGAGATCGCCGCATGGCCAGGAGCACGTACCCCGACCTCACCATTCCCGACCAGTCGATCTACGACTACCTGTTCGGCGGCCTCAGCGACGAAGAGCTCGACCGGGTGGCACTCATCGACGGCACGAGCGGCGCCGAGACGAGCTATCGCCAGCTCGTCGGCCAGATCGGGCTCCTCGCCGGTGCGCTCGCCGCCCGCGGAGTCGGCGTCGGCGACGTGGTCGCCCTGCTCTGCCCCAACGTGCCCGCGTTCGCCACCGTCTTCCACGGCATCCTGCGCTCGGGCGCCACGGCGACCACCCTCAACTCGCTCTACACGCCCGACGAGATCGCCAACCAGCTGACGGATTCCGGTGCCACCTGGTTCTTCACGGTGTCACCGCTCCTCCCCGGTGCGAAGGCCGCCGCGACGCGACTCGGCATCGCCGACGACCACCTCGTGGTGCTCGACGGCGCCGAAGGGCACCCGTCGCTGCGCGACCTGCTGGGCGAGGGGCATCCGGCGCCCGAGGTCTCGTTCGACCCCGCGACCCACCTCGCCGTGCTCCCCTACTCCTCGGGCACCACCGGGCGCCCGAAGGGCGTCATGTTGACGCACGCGAACCTCGTCGCGAACATCGAGCAGGCGCGCGGCTCCATCGGCCTCGTGCCCGACGACCGCGTGCTCGCGGTGCTGCCGTTCTTCCACATCTACGGCATGACGGCCCTCTTGAACTACGCCCTCAAGCTCAGGGCCGCGCTCGTGACGATGCAGAGGTTCGACCTCGTCGAGTTCCTCCGCATCATCAGCGAGCACCGGGCGACCTGGGTGTTCATCGCACCGCCGATCGCGGTGGCGCTCGCGAAGCATCCGCTCGTCGACCAGTACGACCTCTCGAGCGTGCGGGTCGTCTTCTCGGGCGCCGCTCCGCTCGACGGCGCGCTCGCCGAACTCGTCGCCGCCCGCATCGACTGCACCGTCGCGCAGGGCTACGGCATGACCGAGACGAGTCCGGTCACGCACGTGATCCCCACCGACCGCGACGACCTCGACCGCTCGACCATCGGGTTCCTCGTGCCGAACACCGAGGCCCGCCTCGTCGACGTCGAGACGGGCGTCGACGTCGAGGTGCCCGCCGGCGACGGCGCGAGCGAGCCCGGCGAGCTCCTCATCCGCGGCCCCCAGGTGATGCAGGGCTACCTCGGCAACGCCGAGGCGACCGCCGCGATGCTCGATTCCGAGGGCTGGCTGCACACGGGCGACATCGCCACGGTGACCGCCGACGGCGTCTACCGCATCGTCGACCGCCTCAAGGAGCTCATCAAGTACAAGGGCTACCAGGTGGCACCGGCCGTGCTCGAGGCCGTGCTGCTCGGGCACCCGTCGATCGCCGACGCCGCCGTCATCGGCGTGCTCGACGACGATGGCCAGGAGGTGCCGAAGGCGTTCGTCGTACTGCAGCCCGGCACCGAACTCGACGGCGACGCGGTCATCGCGCATGTCACCGCGCACGTCGCACCGCACGAGAAGGTGCGCGTCGTCGAGTTCATCGAGGTGATCCCGAAGTCGAGCGCCGGCAAGATCCTGCGCAAGGACCTGCGGGCGCGCGAGCAGGCGGCGACCGCCTGAGCCGCGAGCGAGCGGATGCCG
>NZ_JBHURI010000117.1:0-9255 GCF_042673425.1 Agromyces sp. NPDC056965
GCGCAGGCGTGCGCCGCGGCATCCGCTGCCGTTCGACCGCGTCAGCGGCGACCCGCCTTGCGCCGGAACAGCCAGCCGCCCCAGACGACCGAGACGACGACGATGCCGACGCACCAGCCGATCGCCCACCATGCGGAGTCGCCGATCGGCGTGCCCATGAGCAGGCCCCGGATGGTCTCGATGACCGGTGTGATCGGCTGGTTCTCGGCGATCCACTGCAGCCACTCGGGCATCGTGTCGACCGGCACGAACGCGCTCGAGAGGTAGGGCAGGAACAGCAGGATGAATCCGTAGCCGCTCGCCGCCTCGGGGCTCGATGCCGCGAGGCCGATCGCCGCGAAGAGGTAGGTGATCGCGAGGATGTAGAGGGCGACGAGGCCGAGCACGGCGAGCCATTCGAGCGGCGTCGCGCTCGGCCGGAAGCCGACGAGGAGCGCCACCGCGATGACGACGCCCGTCGCGACGAGGTTGCGCGCCAGGCTCGCGACGACATGACCGGTGGTCACGGCTCCGCTCCGCAGCGGCATGGTGCGGAACCGGTCGATGATGCCCGTCGTCATGTCGCGGGAGACCGAGATGGCGGTCGACGAGGCGCCGAATCCCGCGCAGAGCAGGATGATGCCGGGCACGACGTAGTCGACGTAGCCGCCCGACGGGTCGATCGCGTTGCCGAAGATGAAGGTGAACATCAGCATGAGCATCGTCGGCAGCAGCACCGCCATGAGCATGGCGTCGACGTCGCGCACCGAGTGACGGAAGCTGCGGGCGATGAACGTCGACTCGGCCGTGAACGGGCCGAGCTTCGCTCGGGCCGGCGCCGGCGCGAAACCGGCGCCCGGCGTCGCCGAGGTCGTGGTGGTGGTCGTCAGGGTCGTCATGTCGGTCACTTCGATTCGATGAGTTCGGGGGCGGATGCCGCTGAGCCGGCGGTGATCGCGAGGAACACGTCGTCGAGGCTCGGGCGGCGGATGGACACCTGCGCCCCCGCGGCCGCCGAGGCGGGCGAGCGGTCGAGCAGGTCGATGGCGGCGCGCAGTCCGTGCACGCTGCCGTCGGTCGGCAGTTCGAGCAGCAGTTCGCCGTCGGCGCCGCGGAGCTCGACGACGTCGCCGCCGATGCGCGCCTTCAGTTCGTCGGCCGTGCCCTCTGCCGCGATGCGGCCCCGGTCGAGCACGGCGATGCGGTCGGCGAGCCGGTCGGCCTCCTCGAGGTACTGCGTGGTGAGGAAGACCGTCGTGCCGGCCTCGGTGAGCCCGCGGATGACGTTCCACAGCTCTTGACGGCTGCGCGTGTCGAGGCCCGTGGTCGGCTCGTCGAGGAAGAGGATCGGCACGTCGACGACGAGGCTGAGGGCGAGGTCGAGACGGCGGCGCATGCCGCCGGAGTAGGTGCCGAGACGGCGGCGCGCGGCATCCGCCAGATCGAAGCGTTCGAGCAGCTCGGCGGCTCGGCGCCGTGCCTGCTGTCGGCCGAGCCCCGAGAGCCGGCCCATCATGACGAGGTTCTCGGTGCCCGTGAGCACCTCGTCGACGGCGGCGGACTGCCCCGTGAGGGCGATGCGCTGCTTCACCGGCTCGGGCGACGCCGCGACGTCGAAGCCCGCGACCCGAGCGACGCCGGCATCGGGCTTCACGAGCGTCGTCAGGATGTTGATGGTGGTCGTCTTGCCGGCGCCGTTCGGGCCGAGCAGGGCGAACACCGTACCCGCGGGCACGCTGAGGTCGAGGCCGGCGAGCACTTCGGTCGACCCGAATCGCTTGCGGAGCCCGTGCGTGTCGATCGCGACTGACATGGATCTCTCCTGTTCTCTCGTCTGCGTATGGTGCAAACTGTTTATGTAGTCCACTGTTGTTTAAGTAATACACAGTTCTAGACTGTCGTCAACACCTTCTCGAGATCGGACCCCTGTGAGCCCTGAGCGTGTGAGTCCCGAGCGACGCGACCCCGAACTCCCCCGAGGTGTCGCCCTCGCGTGGGGCGTCGCGGCCAACCCGCAGCGCGGGCCGAAGCGGGAGCTCTCGATCGAGCGCATCGTCGACACCGCCATCGAGATCGCCGACGCCGAGGGCATCGGCGCCGTGTCGATGAGCCGTGTCGCGGCATCGCTCGGCTTCACGACGATGTCGCTCTACCGCTACGTCACGAGCAAGGACGACCTGATCCTGCTGATGCAGGAGGGCGCGGCCACGCTGCCCGTGCCCGACGAGTCGGTCGAACGCGAGTGGCGCGCCGGCATCTCGGCCTGGGTGCGCGCGATGCGCGCCACCTACCGCGAGCACCCCTGGCTCGTCGACATCCCGATCTCCGGAGCGCCGATCACGCCCAACAGCCTGCTCATCGTCGACTGGTTCCTGCGCGAGGTGCGCGCACTCCCCCTCAGCGACGGCGAGAAGATGTCGGCCCTGCTGCTGCTCACGAGCTACGCCCGCGCCACCGGCGCGCAGGAGCGGGACCTCGGCGTCGCCGCAGCGGCAGCGGCCGACCCGGCCGACGTCACCGGGGCGAACTACTTCGAGGCGCTCGCCGAGCTCGTGACCCCCGAACGGTTCCCGTACCTGAGCCCGCTCCTCGCGGCAGGCGGCTACGTCGCGGAACCCGGCACCGGCCCCGACGAGAGCGACGACGACTTCTCGTTCGGGCTCGAGCGCATCCTCGACGGCATCGAGTACCACGTGGGGCGCGTCGAGTCGGGCGCCCCCGTCGACGCTCGCGTCGAGGAACCGCTGCCGCCGACGCTCGAGCTGCCGCGCGACAAGCAGGTCCGCGAGGCGGCGAAGGCGCGGCGGGAGGCCGAGAAGGCCCTGCGCGAGGCGCAGAAGCGTGAACGCGAGGCGATCAAGCACGCTCTCGAGCGGGAGAAGAACGCCGCCGAGCGGGAGAAGAATGCACGCGAGAAGGCGGAGCGGGCGAAGAAGGCCTAGCGGGGGCGCTCGGCACGACCGCTCAGCGCACGGCGGAGGTCGCCCGATCGCGCGTCGTCAGGTCGCGGTGGTGCGCGATCGCCCGCCAGCCGTCCGCCGCGAGGATCTCGGCGATCGCCGCCGACTGCTCCTCGCCGTGCTCGATCACGAGCGCGCCGCCCGGGCGCAGCAGCGCGAGCGCACGTCGCGAGAGCACCCGGACGACGTCGAGTCCGTCGGCGCCGCCGTAGAGCGCCTGCTCAGGGTCGTGGAGGCGCACCTCGGGGTCTCGCGGCATCTCGCGGAGCGGGACGTAGGGCGGGTTGGAGACCACGACGGCCACCCGGCCGTCGAGTTCGGGAAGGGCGTCGGCGAGATCGCCGAAGACGAGCTCGAGGTTGGGCGCAGCGACCTCTGCGACGTTGCGCCTCGTCCAGACGAACGCCTCGGGCGACTTCTCGACCGCCCACACCCTCGCATGCGGCACCTCCGTCGCGAGCGCGAGGGCGATCGCCCCGCTGCCGGCGCCGAGGTCGACGCCGATCGGTTCGGGCTCGGCCGCGGAGGCGAGCGCGTCGATCGCGAGCTGGGCGACCTGCTCGGTCTCGGGTCGCGGCACGAAGACCCCGGGGCCGACCTGGAAGTCGAGGTTGCGGAACGCCGCACGCCCCGTGATGTGCTGCAGCGGCTCGCGCAGGGCACGGCGGCCGACGAGTTCGGCGAGCGTCGCGACATCCGCCGCCTCGACGTCGGCGCCGACGACCATGCGCGCCTGCACCGCCCCGCGGGAGAGGCCGAGCACGTGGCCGATGAGGAGTTCGGCATCGACCTCCGGGTCGGGGACGCCGGCGGAGGCGAGCGTCGACACCGTCTCGTCTCGGAGCTCGCGCAGGGATCGCGCTCGGGCGTCGGGGGTCGTCGTATCCACGCAATGGAATGTAACGCACTCGCCTCCGTGCGAGCCGAAGCCTAGGCTGAGGCCGTCGTCCACCACCTGACCCGAGAGGCAAGCCACATGGCGCAGATCTACGAGAACATCACCGAGGTCGTCGGTCGCACGCCGCTCGTGCGCCTGAACCGGCTCACCGAGGGCGCGGGCGCCACGGTGCTCGCGAAGCTCGAGTTCTACAACCCCGCCGCGAGCGTCAAGGACCGCATCGGCGTCGCCATCATCGATGCGGCCGAGAAGTCGGGCGAGCTCGTCCCGGGCGGCACGATCGTCGAGGGCACGAGCGGCAACACCGGCATCGCGCTGGCACTCGTCGGTGCCGCTCGCGGTTACCGCGTGATCCTCACCATGCCCGAGACGATGAGCGTCGAGCGCCGCGTGCTGCTGCGCGCCTACGGCGCGGAGATCGTGCTCACCCCCGGCTCGGAGGGCATGAAGGGCGCGGTCGCGAAGGCCAACGAGATCGTCGAGGCCACGCCCGGTGCGATCCTCGCGCGCCAGTTCGAGAACGAGGCGAACCCGGCGATCCACTACGCGACGACCGGTCCCGAGATCTGGAACGACACCGACGGCGGTGTCGACATCCTCGTCTCCGGCATCGGCACCGGCGGCACCATCACGGGCGCCGGCCGCTACCTCAAGGAGCAGAAGCCGGGCCTCCAGGTCGTGGCGGTCGAGCCGGCCGACTCCCCCATCCTCACGCAGGGCACGCCCGGCCCCCACAAGATCCAGGGCCTCGGCGCGAACTTCGTGCCCGACGTGCTCGACCGCGAGGTCTACGACGAGGTCATCGACGTCGCGACGAGCGACGCCATCGCGACGGCACGCGCCCTCGCGACCGACGAGGCGATCCTCGGCGGCATCTCGTCGGGTGCGGCCGTCTGGGCCGCCCTCGAGGTCGCGAAGCGCCCCGAGAACGACGGCAAGACCATCGTCGTCGTCGTGCCCGACTTCGGCGAGCGGTACGTCTCGACCGTGCTCTACGAAGACCTGCGCGACTGATCGATCGTGAGCGCCCGGCGCGGCATCCGCTGATGCTGTCCCGGGCGCTTGTGGCATCCGAACGACGTGCGGACTGATTGACTTACGACGTGACCTTCTTCCGAGCACTCCGCGAGGACATCGCGACGGCGCGCGCGCACGACCCCGCCTCCCGCGGCAACCTCGAGGTGTTCCTCGCCTACTCGGGCCTGCACGCGATCTGGGGCTACCGCCTCGCCCACCTCCTCTGGCGCGGCGGGCTGCGCCTGCCGGCCCGGCTCGTCTCGCAGCTCGTGCGGTTCCTCACGGGCGTCGAGATCCACCCCGGTGCCACGATCGGCCGCCGGTTCTTCATCGACCACGGCATGGGCGTCGTGGTCGGCGAGACGGCGGTCGTCGGCGACGACGTCATGCTCTACCACGGCGTCACCCTCGGCGGGAAGGCCGCTCGCGGCGCCGACCGCGGGGCGAAGCGGCATCCGACGCTCGACGACGGGGTCACCGTCGGAGCGGGCGCGAAGGTGCTCGGCGACATCACGATCGGCGCGTGGAGCGCGATCGGCGCGAACGCCGTCGTCACGAAGGACGCCCCGGCGCACTCGCTCGTCGTCGGCATCCCCGCGACGTTCAAGCCGCTCTCGCACGAGACCGCAGACGCCGCTCGCGGCGTGCACGACTGGCACATCTGAGCGCTCGGCACCCTCGCCCCGAGACGACGGATGCCCCGGACACTCGAGGTGTCCGGGGCATCCGTCTCGCTGCGGCTACTGGTCGCCGAGGTGAGCCAGTCGCGCCTCTTCGTCGGCCTGGATGGCCGACTCGATGATCGGTTCCAGCGCGCCGTTCATGACCTGGTCGAGGTTGTAGGCCTTGTACCCGGTGCGGTGATCGGCGATGCGGTTCTCGGGGAAGTTGTACGTGCGGATGCGCTCCGAGCGGTCCATGGAGCGGATCTGCGACTTGCGGGCGTCCGACGCCGCGGCCGCGATCTCCTCCTGCTGACGCGCGAGGATGCGGGCGCGGAGCACGCGCATCGCGGCCTCGCGGTTCTGCAGCTGCGACTTCTCGTTCTGCATCGACACCACGATGCCCGTGGGCAGGTGGGTGATGCGCACCGCGGAGTCGGTCGTGTTGACCGACTGGCCGCCGGGGCCCGAGGAGCGGTAGACGTCGATCTTCAGGTCGTTCTGGTTGATGTCGACCTCTTCGGGCTCGTCGACCTCGGGGAAGACGAGCACGCCCGTCGTCGAGGTGTGGATGCGCCCCTGCGTCTCGGTCACCGGCACGCGCTGCACGCGGTGCACGCCGCCCTCGTACTTCAGGTGCGCCCACACGCCCTGCGACGGATCGGTCGCGTTCGACTTGATCGCGACCTGCACGTCCTTGTAGCCGCCGAGGTCGGACTCGTTCTGATCGAGGAGCTCGATCTTCCAGCCCTTCGACTGCGCGTACTGCATGTACATGCGGAGCAGGTCGCCGGCGAAGAGGGCGCTCTCGGCGCCGCCCTCACCGCCCTTGATCTCCATGATCACGTCGCGGCCGTCGTCGGGGTCGCGCGGGATCAGGAGTCGGCGGAGCCGCTCCTGCGCCGTGGCGAGCCCCTCTTCGAGCGCCGGCACCTCCTCCGCGAACGCCTCGTCCTCCTTCGCGAGTTCGCGCGCGGCGGCGAGGTCGTCCTGCGCCTCGAGCCACGCCGAGTGCGCGGAGACGATCCGGCTCAGCTCGGCGTAGCGCCGGTTGACCTTCTTCGCGCGCGCAGCATCGGCGTGGAGCGCCGGGTCGGCGAGCTCCTCTTGCAGCTTCGCGTGCTCGGCGAGCAGGCTCTGGACGGACTCGAACACGGATGCCTCAGCGGTGGTCGGTCTCGTGCCCGTGCGAGTTGCCGTGACCGGTCGCGACCGGCATCGACTTCTGCATGAGCATGAGGAACTCGACGTTCGACTGCGTCTCCTTCAGGCGGCCCAGCACGGCCTCGAGCGCCTGCTGCTGCTCGAGCCCTGCGAGGGCGCGGCGCAGCTTCCAGGTGATCTTGACCTCGTCGGCCGAGAGGAGCATCTCCTCGCGGCGCGTGGACGACGCGTTGACGTCGACCGCCGGGAAGATGCGCTTGTCGGCGAGCTGACGCGAGAGGCGCAGCTCGGAGTTGCCGGTGCCCTTGAACTCCTCGAAGATCACCTCGTCCATCTTCGACCCGGTCTCGACGAGCGCCGTGGCGAGGATGGTCAGCGAGCCGCCGTTCTCGATGTTGCGCGCAGCACCGAAGAAGCGCTTCGGCGGGTACAGCGCCGAGGCGTCGACACCGCCCGAGAGGATGCGACCGGATGCCGGTGCGGCCAGGTTGTACGCACGGCCGAGGCGCGTGATCGAGTCGAGCAGCACGACGACGTCGTGACCGAGCTCGACGAGTCGCTTGGCGCGCTCGATGGCGAGCTCGGCGACCGTCGTGTGGTCTTCGGCCGGACGGTCGAAGGTCGAGGCGATGACCTCGCCCTTCACCGTGCGCTGCATGTCGGTGACCTCTTCGGGGCGCTCGTCGACGAGCACGACCATGAGGTGGACCTCGGGGTTGTTGATCGAGATCGCGTTGGCGATCTGCTGCAGCACGATCGTCTTGCCGGCCTTCGGGGGCGCGACGATGAGGCCGCGCTGGCCCTTGCCGATCGGCGCGACGAGGTCGATGATGCGCTGCGTGAGCTTGGTGGGCTCGGTCTCGAGGCGCAGACGCTCCTGCGGGTAGAGCGGCGTGAGGCTCTGGAACTCGACGCGGGCCGCCGCCTCATCGGTGGTCTGACCGTTGATCGAGTCGACCTTGACGAGCGCGTTGTACTTCTGACGGCTGGTCGAGTCGTTGTCGCGCGGCTGCTTGATGGCGCCGACGACCGCGTCGCCCTTGCGCAGGTTGTACTTCTTCACCTGGCCGAGGGAGACGTAGACGTCGCTCGGGCCGGGGAGGTAGCCGGTCGTGCGCACGAATGCGTAGTTGTCGAGCACGTCGAGGATGCCCGCGATGGGGATCAGCACGTCGTCGTCGAGGATCTCGGGCTCGAGCTCGTCGCCCATGCCCTGGCCGCGACGCTTGCGGTCGCGGTAGCGGTTGCGACGGCCGCCTTCGCCGTCGAGCTGCGCCTGGGGGTCGCGCGACTGGCCGTCGCGGCCCTGGCCGTCACGTGCCTGGCCGTCACGGCCCTGCCCGTCGCGAGCCTGGTTGTCGCGGTCGCGGCCGCGGCCCTCGCCCTGCTGCTTGGACTTGTCGGCGTCGCCGTTCTGGCGGGACTCGCCGGACTTGGCGCCCTGCTCCTCGCCCTTGCGGCCCTGGTCGGCGTTCTGACGGTCGTTCTGCCGACCCGACTGGCGCTCGCCCTGCTTCTGCTCGCCCTTCTGGGCGTCGTCGCCGCGCTCGGCGCGATCGCCACGCTCGCCGCCGCCGCGACGACCGCGGTTGCGGCTGCGGCCCTGGCGGGGCTCTTCGGAGGCGGCGGTCTCGCCGTCGCCCTCGGCGGACTGGGCGCCGCGGGCGCCCTCACCGGTCGCTGCGGCGAGTTCCTCGCGCACTGCAGCACGAGCGGCCTCGCGGGCCTCGTCGGTCTCGGTCGGCGCCGCGGTCTCGGGCACGAGGCCGACACCGGCACCGCCGGCGTTGACGTGCTGCACGGCCGACGTGGTCGCGCTCGTGGCGCGACGCGGCTGACGGCGCTGACGCGTCGAGGTGGTCGCGGGCGCTTCGGCCACGGACTCGGCCGCTGCGGCCGGAGCCTCTGGCGCGGACGGCGCTTCCGGCTCTGCCGGTGCCTCGGTCGCAGCAGGCACGTCGAGTTCGACGGGAGCGATCTGCTCTGCCGTCGGAGCCTCGACCTGCGCAGCCGAAGCGGCGGAGCCGCCGTCGGCCGCCGAGGCCTGGTGCTCGGAGATCAACTCCACGAGTTCTCCCTTTCGGCGCTTCGAGCCGCCCGCGAGGCCGAGGGATGCGGCGAGCTCCTGGAGCTCGGCGACCTTCAGGGCGGACAGACGGGCGGTGTTGGCCACGCGATCGGCGTGGTCGGTTCCGTTGGTCACTGGGTATGTTCCTTTCCCCTGTCGCAAGAGTTGCGGATTCAGGAGAGCTGATCGCTGGCACGAACGATGCCGGTGCGCACGATGGCGCAGACACGCGCGAGAGCGAAAGCAATAGATTGCCGGGAATTGCACGAGCGAGCTGGGACGCGAACAGTGCGTCACCTGCCGGGTGCGTGCTCAGTCTACCATCACCGAGCCGTTCGTCCCGCCACACGACGCGCCTGTGGAGAGGATGCCGAACGGCGGAGGACCCGCGTTCGTCCGCCGGTCCGCCCCGACGCGCAATGCGCGCTGAACCGTCGCGCCCCTGAAGTCCACCCCGCGCCGCAGCGCCGGCCAGGCGGGGGCGGCGGGGGCCTCGACCAGGGCGGT
>NZ_JBHURI010000118.1:0-9222 GCF_042673425.1 Agromyces sp. NPDC056965
GCGCCGCGGCATCCGCCCGTGTCGTCAGGGTGTCAGTTCGAGAAGACCCCGAGCTCCTTGATCGAGTACCCGTAGTTCGTCGTGCGCACCGTGCAGAGCACGCGCACGTAGCGGGCGCTCGTCGCAGCGAACGACGCGGTGTCGAGCCCTCCGTTGCCGTTCGCCACCGACGAGACGGTGGTCCAGGTCGCGCCGTCTTGCGACACCTGCACTTCGTAGGCCTTCGCCGCGGCGGACTCCCACTCGACGACGACCCGGCTGACGGGCTCCGCGGCGCCGAGGTCGACCTGCAGCCACTGCGGGTTCACTCCCCAGTTGCCGCTCGCCCAGCGCGTGTTCGCCTTGCCGTCGACCGCGCGACCCGGTGCGTAGCTCGTGAAGGGGTTCCACTCGCTCGAGCTGGCCGATGCCGGCTTGCCCGTCGCGAGGTTCGCCGCGCTCGAGTAGCCGGTCGTCGCCTCCCACGTCTGCAGGTACGACTCGGCACCGCGCATCATGTCCGACACGAGTGCGTCGCCGCCGCCCGACTGACGCAGCAGTTCGAGGTAGTCGGGCGCCAGGCCCGAGTGCACGAAGCCGTCGACGTTGATGTCGAAGGTGCGCTGGCCGCTGACCTGCCGGTCGATGGTCGTGCCGCCGTCGGCGCTCGTGAACGGATAGGTGATGTCGACCGGTGCGCTGTCGGCCGCCGGGTGGCTGCCGACGCCGTTGAAGTCGAGCCCGAACCCGTAGCCCTTGTCGTACTGGGCGCGGAGCGCGCTGCCCTCCTGCCACTCGCCGATGAATCCTGCGGCGTCGTGCGGGTAGCCGGTCTTGAAGCCGCCGAGACGGTAGAGGCGCTCGGTCCAGCCGGAGTCCATCCAGCTGTGGCTCGAGAGCACGCCCGGGTAGCCCTGGGCCTCGAGCAGGTCGAGCGCCCGTTCGGCCGCCTTCACGCTCATGTGGTCGAGCTCGACCATCATGTTGCGGGCCATCATCGCCTTCAGCGCATACGCGCCGAGCGAGGTGAGGCCGCGCGTGTTGCAGTTCTTGCCGGCCGAGTACTCGGGCACCTCGACGCCCGGCGGCAGCTGCCCCTCGAACTCGGGCACGGTGGCGTTGCCGATCGGGTTGTCGTGACGGGCCGTGGGGCACGTCTCGGTCTGCCAGAAGGTGCCGGTCGAGTAGAACTGGCCGACGTTGATGATCGTGCCCTGCGTGCCCGTGTCGAAGCGCACGCCGCAGAGGGCGTTGTCGAACTTGTGGCAGAGGAACATGCTCGAGATGCCGAGCTGCTCGAACTCGTCGAGCCCGCGGTCGATGTCGGCCGTCGAGCACTGCGCGACGTCGAGGATCATCTTGCAGCCGAACGGCTCCGACATCTCGACGCCGAGCACGACGGCGAGCTTGCCCTGCTCGATCACCGCGCGCGCGTCGGCCGGCGTCGTGACGATGCGGAAGAAGCCCTTGCCGGGGCCGCCGTAGATGCCGTCGATGTACGCCTCCATCTCGCGGGCCTTCTGGGCCTCGAGCCGGATCGCGGTCATCTCATCGCACGAGCGGTCCTTCGGCATGATCGGCAGCGAGCAGATCACGCCGTTGGTGACCAGGTCGTTGACGAGGATGCGCTGGCCGCCGCGCCAGGATCGCTCGACCCAGGCGTAGTACGAGGCCTGGTGGCTCATCGAGGTGGTCTTCGGCCAGTCGGTGAAGGTCGGCCAGCCCACGGGGTCGTGCTTGCCGTCGGCGTCGCCGCTGACGAGGTTCTCGAAGAGGGCGGCGCTGCCGTCGGGGTAGTGGTCGGGGCAGTCCTTGAGGGCGTCGGCGACGCCCGCGGGGGAGAAGGGTGAGCCGCAGATCATGCGTCCGCCGAAGCCCTCGTTGGAGTTCAGGTGGGTGTGCGAGTCGATGAAGCCCCGCACCTCGCCGTTCTCGGTCGTGCCCGTGAACGGTGCGCCGGTGACGTTCAGCTCGACCTCTTCGGCGGGGCGGTTCGGCGCCTCCCACCAGTCGCCGGGTGCGGCTTCGGCCGGGGTGGTGTCGAGTGCGGCGGGAAGCGCCGCGAGTACGGATGTCGCGAGTGCAGCTGCCAGTGCGAGACCCAGGGCTCTGGATCGCCGCCTGCGCTTTCCCTGCTCGGTGGTGCGTTCGGAACGGACACGGTCTGGGCGTGCATGATCGATCGCCATCTGAGCCTCCTTGCTCGGTTGGAGGCAGCGTATTGTGGGTCGTTCGTCCCAGTCAAGCGTCCAACTCAACTGATCGAGTCGGCGGACGTCGAGAGCGGGCCGGGAGTCGTCCGAACGTCGACCGGGAACAGGCTGAATGCCGCCTCGATGCGCGCCCAGCGTTCTTCGGATTGCCCGACCGCTCACGACCGGGGATACTTCACGAGTGACCCTCGATTCCACCCCGAACGCGACGCTCGATCCCATCGGCCCTGCACCGGCCGGGAACGGCACCGTTCCCGTGCGCCGCTCGCGCGCGACCATCGCGTGGACGGTGCTCGGCCTGGCGCTCTTCCTGCTCCTCTCGGCGGCCGTGCTCGCTGCGAGCGCGATCGCGAACCTCCGCTTCGATGCTGCCGTGTCCGCCCACCGCGCCGCCGTCGCCGAGGCCGCAGCGGCCGGTGAGTCGGCGGCGATCGTCGAAGCGGATGTCGCGGAGACCGGGGAGATCGCCGCGTCGATGCTCGCCGCGCCCGACCCGCTCGTCGACGCCGCGGCGAAGGCGACCCTGTCGGCGGCCGCGACCGAACTCGACACGCTCGTGGCCGAGGCGCCCGAGACGGAGGTCGAGGAACCGACCCGGCCGATGTCGCGGCCGGTCTGGTTCGCCGACCTCGATCGCGCCTCCGAGATCCTGACCGCCGAGACCGAGCGACTCACCACGCGGGCCGCCGACGCCGACGCGTACGCCGACGATCTCGCCGCGGCCGATACCGCCATCTCCGACGCCGGCGCCGCGTACGTCGAAGCGATCGCTCCGGTCGCCGCCGCGGTCGAGGCCGCGAACGGGTCGGCGCGGAACGTCGAGCGCATCGAGTACCGCAACAGCGTCGAGGACCTCGCGGGCAGCACGTGGGGATACGACGCCGCAGCCCGCATCGATGCGTACGTCGCGGCGGCCGCCGCACTGCAGGCCACGCACGCCGCCGAGGAGGCCGAGAAAGCGGGCCCGCTCTACGACCGCCGCGTCGCCGTCGAGGCATACGCCCGATCGATCGCGGGCGGGGTGCTGCTCGAGTTCGACTGGGCCCCCATCGTCATCGGCTACGGCGACAACGGCTCGGCGGGCGGCACCGCGACGTGGGACACGTGGGAGGGCGGGCTGTCGACGATCACGCTGTCGAACAGCATCGCCGAGCAGTGGGGCGACCCCGTCATGGCCGCGCTCGTCACTCACGAGGTCGGCCACGCGATCACCTCGAAGTGCTACGAACTCGTCGGCGAGTACGCGAACGACAACGAACCGTGGGCGACGGCCTGGGCGATCGGCATGGGGCACACCGACCCGAACGGCAATGGCGAATGGCTCTACGGGCACCCCTCCGACGAGCTCATCGAGCGTTCGAAGGGATGCCGCTGAGCAGCGCCGCCCGCACGACGATGCCCGCGCCGACCCTTCGGGCGACGCGGGCATCCGGTCTCATCGGGGTGCGTTGATCAGCTGCGGACCGGGCCCTTGTCGCGCATCGGCTGGCCGCTCTTGGGGTTCGCCGGCTTGACCTTGTGGTCGACGCCGTCGACCCGCACGATGATGTTGCCCTGGTTGGGGGCGCGATCGGCGACCACGTCGAACGAGACCACGCGGCCGTCGCGCCACTCGCAGCTCACCTCGTAGCCGCCGCGGGCGCGCAGGCCCGAGAACGAACCCTCGGCCTGCCACGCCTCGGGCAGGGCGGGCAGCAGGTGGATGACGTCCTGATGGCTCTGCAGCAGCATCTCGGTGACGGCGCCCGAGATGCCGAAGTTGCCGTCCATCTGGAACGGCGGGTGGTCGCAGAACAGGTTCTGCAGCGTGTTGAACGAGAGCAGGCCGCGCAGCATGATGCGCGCTCGCTCGGCGTCGCCGAGGCGGGCGAAGAGGGCGGTGCGCCACGGCCAGGTCCATGAGCGGCGGCTGTCGCCGGAGACCGTCGCCTCGGTGAAGGGCACGCCCTCCTTCTCTCCGCAGCGGGCCTTCAGCGAGACGAGCGCCGCGGCCGCGAGCTCGGGCGTTGCATCCGTGATCTGGCGTCCCGGGTACACCGCGAACAGGTGCGAGGTGTGCCGGTGGATGTCGTTCGGGTCGTCGAGATCGCGCTGCCACTCCTGGAGCTGGCCCCAGCGCCCGATCTTGTTGGGTGCCAGGCGCTCCTGCATCTCGGCGACGCGCTTCCGATACGCCGTGTCGACACCGAGCGCCTCCGCGCAGTCGAGGTAGTTCTGGAACAGATCCCAGATGATCTGCTGGTCGTACATGACGCCGTCTTCGCGCGGGCCGTGCTCGGGCGACCAGCCGTCGGGGGCGACCAGCCGGCCGTCGGCGTCCTCCTCGAGCCGGTCCTCCCAGAACTCGCAGATCTCCTTGATCATCGGATGGGCGGTCTCGCGCAGGTAGCGCTTGTCCTGCGTGAAGGCCCAGTGCTCGTAGATGTGCTGCGCGTACCAGGCGCTCGCGACCGTGTTCCACTCCCACGAGTTGCCGCCGAAGATCGACTGCGAGGTGCGGGCCGTCCACCCGCGGGTCTCCTGCCCGAAGGCGTTCCGCGTGGCCACGCGGCTCGGCACCGCGACCTGTTCGACGAAGTCGATGAGGGCGGTGTGGCTCTCGGCGAGGTTCGTGGTCTCGGCGCCCCAGTAGTTCATCTGGACGTTGATGTTGGTGTGGTAGTCCGAGGCCCACGGCGGCTGGTTGCTGTTGTTCCAGAGCCCCTGCAGGTTCGCGGGCAGTCCTCCGGGCCGCGACGAGCTCAGCAGCAGGTACCGCCCGTAGTCGTACATCGCCTGCTCGAGCGTGGGGTCGGACGCACCCGTCTTGTACCGGGCGAGGCGCTGGCTCGTCGAGAGCGCGAGCACCGGGGCATCCGTCTCGCCCCACTTCACCGTCGCCCGCGACATGAGCTCCGAGACCTCGCCGGTGTGCTCGTCGCGCAGTTCGGCGAACGAGCGGGCCGCGGCGGCTCCGAGTGCCGCGGCGATGCCGGTTTCGGGGGCGTCGCCGCGCCATCCGTCGGCCGCGCTCATCTTGTAGTCGGTGCGGGCGTCGAGCACGAGGGTCAGCGTGTGGCAACCGGTGACGCGCAGCGTCGCGCCCTCGACCGACACCTCGCCGTCGGCCTCGACCACGCGGATGGTGCAGGCGTGCTGGAGGGCGTTGGCCATGACGCCGCGGAACCCGATCTCGGCGCCGGCTCCGGCGCCGCTCGCGCCGGTCGGCGCCTGTTCCTGGGCCGAGGCGAGCGAGATGACGCCCGAGATGCCCGACTCGGCGTCCGTCGTGTAGCGGAGCACCATGACGTCGGCGGTTCGGCTCGCGAAGGCCTCGCGGATCACCCGGCCCGCGATCGTTCCGAACTGCGTCACGTGCACGCCCACCGCGGTGTCGAGGCCGCGCCGGTAGTCGGTGACCGCGCGCAGGGTGCGGGAGTCGAACGACGGCCCGACGAGGGCGACCTCGCCGATCGCGAACGGGCTCGTCGCCGAGGCGGTGGCGAACGTGAACCGGTACGAGACGTAGGCCGTCGAGTTCGCGAAGGTGTAGCTCTTCGCCTCCTGGCGGGCGGCGAAGGGGGCGCCGGGCTCGCGCGAGTCGAGCGCGACCCAGTCGACGCCGTCGTTCGAGGCCTCGAGCCGCCAGCTGCCCGGGTCGTGCTCGGGCGCATCGGATGCCGCGGTCAGCACGTACGACGTCGCGACCGCCTTGGCCGGCAGGTCGAGCTGCCATTGCACCCCGTCGCCGGGTTCGGCGACCCGCCACGCGGTCGCCGGATCGCCGTCGACGCTCCGGGCGAGGTCGGCCGAGGCATCCGTGCCGGCGGACGCGCCGCTCGGCGATGAGACGTAGACGAGCGCGCCCGCCGCGAGGCTGACGCCGCCGAGCGAGATCTCGGAGACCTGGAAGTGGCTGACGCCGGCCTTCGGCACGAACGTGAAGCGGTAGTAGCGATACGCGGTGGCGTTGTCGAAGGTGTACTGCTTGGCCTGGAAGCGGCTCTCGAAGGGTGCGCCCGTGCGGGTGTCGAGCACGGTCCAGTCGACGCCGTCCGGCGAACCCGAGAAGGTCCACTCCTGCGGGTCGCGGGCCGGCACGTCGTTGGCGCTCGTGAGGCTGTAGTCCGTCACCGTGGCCGGATCGGGCAGCTCGGCCTGCCACAGCACCGTGGCCGGCGGGCCGTCGATGCACCACTTCGTGCGCGAGTTGCCGTCGTAGGTGCGGTCGACGCCTTCGGATCCCGAGACGCGGTAGGGACCGCCCGGCGCGGTGACCTTCGGGCCCGCCGCGAAGGTGAATCGCATGGTGCCGAAGTCGCGGTACGAGCCGAAGCCGGTCACGCTCGTGTCGTATGCACCGTCGGGCTGGCCCATGAGGGCGTTGTCGTAGTCGTTGACGCCGCCCCAGAGGCTCTGCTCGTTGAACTGCACGACCTCTTCGTCGGGATTCGCGAAGATCATGCCGCCGAGCCGGCCGTTGCCGATGGGCAGCGCCTGCGACTGCCAGTCGGTCGCCGGGGTGCCGTACCAGAGCGACTTCTGCGAGAGCGACGGGGCGCTGAGTGCTGTGCGTCGAGACGACGCGGCGACGCCCGCCGAGGCGAACGGCGCAGCAGCGGCCGCTGCGGGTCGTGAGGTCAGCAGGTCGCCGAACAGGGGCGCCATCGCGACGACGCCGCCGATCTGGAGCACTCGGCGGCGGTGAGGGTCGAACGTGAAGTTCATCGAAGTCTCCTGCGCATCATTGATCAGGTGTTTCACACGGAAATGCGGCACGCATCGAGCAGAAGCGACCGCAGACCCCATACTGCCGAACCAAAGATCAGATGTATAGCCCGGAGTTCAGGCGGGCTCGCGGGCGGCCCGCGCGTACCGTTCGCTGTAGGTCAGGAGCAGCGAGCGCAGTTCGTCGGGGGACTCGACGGTGAAGTCCATGCCGAGCATGCCGATGTAGGCGGCGATCGTGTCGAGCGAGTCGGCGCCGGTGACGAGCACGGATTCGGAGTCGGAGACAGCCTCGACGACGCCCACCGCGTGGTGGATGCGGGCGAGCACCGCGTCGGCCGGCGCCGCGATCCGCAGGCGGGCGTGCACCTTCCAGCCGCTCTCGGCGATCGAGCGCATCGCGAAGGCCGTGTAGTCGCCGCCCGGCAGTGCAGCGGGCTCGAACCGACGTCGCGTCGGCATGCGCGGTTCGATCCAGTCGGCGCGGAACGTGCCCCACTCGTCGCTCGACGGATCGCGGCCGACCAGGTACCAGCGGCGGGCCCAGCTCAGCAGTCGGTAGGGCTCCACGAGACGGGCCTCGCCCTGGTAGTCGAACCGGATCCATTCGATGCCGCGGATGGCGCTCGCCACGGCGGTGAGCACGGCGGCGTCGACCTCGGGGTCGGGGGCATCCGTGTCGTTGTTCTCGGGTGCGTGCTCGATGACGGTCGCGAGCGCCTCGACCGTGGGGCGGAGCCGCGATGGCAGCACCTGCTCGAGCTTCGTGAGCGCTCGCGTGCTCGACTCCTCGACGCCCGCGATGCCGGTCGCGGCTCGAAGGCCGATCGCCACGGCGACCGCCTCCTCGTCGTCGAGCAGCAGGGGCGGCAGCTTCGCCCCCGCGCCGAGGCGGTAGCCGCCGGCCGCGCCGCGGGTGGCATCGACGGGGTAGTCGAGTTCGCGCAGTCGATCGATGTCGTTGCGGATGGTGCGCGGCGTGACGCCGAGCCGAGCGCCGAGTTCGGTGCTCGTCCAGTCGGGTCGGGTCTGCAGGAGCGCGAGCAGGGAGAGCAGTCGTGCGGCAGTATCGGACAATTGTGAACTCGAATCGGTCATTAGGAAGTGAACGTTCCTATATGCACCGTACCGTCGAAGACATGACGAATACCACCTCTCACACCGAAATCCGCCCGTTCACGATCGACGTCGCCCAGGCCGACCTCGAGGATCTCGGGGAGCGCCTCGCGCGTACCCGCCTGCCCCAGCCGGCACCCGCCGACGATTGGGACACGGGCACGCCGAACTCCTACCTCCGCGAGGCCGTCGAGGCCTGGCGTGCGTTCGACTGGCGCGCCACCGAGGCGCGCATCAACGCCGTGCCGCACTTCACCACCGAGATCGACGGCCAGCCCATCCACTTCATCCACGTGCGTTCGGCCCACCCCGGTGCGACGCCGCTGCTGCTTGCGCACACCTACCCCGGGTCATCCGTCGACTACCTCGACCTCATCGACCTGCTCGTCGACCCCGTCGCGCACGGCGGCAGCCCCGAGGACGCCTTCGACGTCGTCGTTCCGGATGCCCCGGGCTACGGCTTCTCGAACCCCGTCACGGAGCCCGGCTGGACCACTGCGCGCGTGGCGCGCGCGTACGACGAGCTCATGCACCGACTCGGATATGCCGAGTACGGCATCCACGGCTCCGACAACGGCGCCCTCGTCGCCCGCGAACTCGGTCTCGCGAACCCCGAGGGCTTCCTCGGCCTGCACGTGCTGCAGCTCTTCTCGTTCCCGAGCGGCGACCCCGCCGAGTTCGAGCACCTCGAGCCGCAGGACTACGCGGGACTCGAGCACATGCAGTGGTTCCAGTCGGTCGGCGGCTACAACACCATGAACGCGAGCCGCCCGCAGACCGTGGCCGTCGGCCTCAGCGACTCGCCGATCGCCCTGCTCGCCTACAGCGAGCTCTTCAACTCGTTCGGCAACGGCACCTCGCTCGTCACCCTCGAGCAGATCATCACCGAGGTCAGCGTCACGTGGTTCGCGAATGCCGCTGCCGGCATGAGCCGCAGCTACCTCGACAACGCGCGTGCGGAGGCCGAGCCCCAGGTCAACGCGGCGCCGACCGGTGTCGCCGTCTTCAAGGACGACTTCCAGACGATCAAGGTCTTCGCCGAGCGCGACAACTCCAACGTCGTGCACTGGAGCCGGTTCGAGCAGGGCGGCCACTACGCCGCGCTCGAGGTGCCCGAGCTCCTCGCCGGCGACATCCGCGCGTTCTTCGCCGGCCTGCGCGCCGACTGACGCGCTGCAGTCGACGAGCGGATGCCGCAGGCGCGGGC
>NZ_JBHURI010000119.1:0-9152 GCF_042673425.1 Agromyces sp. NPDC056965
GGGCGGCGCCGCGCTCCCGTAGCCCAATCGGCAGAGGCAGGCGACTTAAACTCGCCTCAGTCTGGGTTCGAATCCCAGCGGGAGCACCGGGCCGGTGCGCCGCCTCGATCCCGCGCTCTGTCGGCGAGACAGTCGTAAGACGTGTGCGGCTCCGTCAGCTGACGGCCTTGCGAACGATCTCCGTGACCCGCGCCTCGACCGCTGGCGTCCAGTTGCGCACAGCGAAGCCGATGGGCCACAGGTCGCCGTCGTCGAGGTTCGCCCGATCCTCGAAGCCGATGGTGGCGTAGCGGGTCTTGAACTTCGCGGCCGCCTGGATGAAGACGACGATCTTGCCCTCGGCATTCGCGAAGCCCGGCATGCCGTAGTAGGTCTTCGGCACGAGGTCGGGTGCGACCTCGGTGACGACCTTGTAGAGCCCTTCCGCGAGCGACCTGTCAGCGGGCTCCATCTCGGCGATCGCGTCGAGCACCGCCTTCTCGCCTGCGGCGCGGTTCTTGCCGGCCTTCTCCTGTTCGCGGAGCTCCTTCGCGCGCTGCTTGACGGCGTCGCGCTCGTCTTTGCTCAGTCCGCCGGACGTATCGGTCTTCGACATCTCGTGGTCCTTCCGGGATCCTCATCGGTGCCGCCGCGGTGGGCGGGGCGTCGTTGTCAGGCTATTCCGATGCGTCCGCCGTGCGCTTCTCCATTCCTGATCGATCCGGAATCCGAGTCCGAGTGATCGATGACGAGTGCCTCCACCACTCCTCGTGGCTCGTGTTCTACGGTGGGCGCATGGGGGAGAACACCGCTCAGAGAACGCTCGTCGCCGTCTTCGTGGTGGGCACACGACCTGAGGCGATCAAGATGCTGCCAGTCATCCGCGCCTTCCGCGAGAGCAGCCGATTCGGCGCGTTCGTGGTCTCGACGGGGCAGCATGCGGAGCTCGTCGCGGACGTGCTCGCCCTCGGCGGCATCGAGCCCGACGTGACCTTCGAGCGGGCGGCGCCGGGTCGCGGTCTCAACCAGCTCTTCGCCGACGTGCTCGGCGGCATGAATCGGGTCTTCGAGGGATTCGGGCCCACGCGTGAGACGAACTACGGTGCGCCGCCCGAGGGCTTTCCGGTCGCGTGCTTCGTGCACGGCGACACGTCCAGCGCAGCGGCAGCGGCGCTGGCGGCATTCCACACGAGGGTGCCGGTCGTGCACGTCGAGGCGGGACTGCGCACGGATGACACGCTCTCGCCGTTTCCCGAGGAGCTGAACCGCCAGCTCATCTCCCGCATCGCGGCGCTCCATCTCGCCCCGACCTTCCGGAACGAGCAGAACCTGATCCTCGAGGGGATCGACGAGGGGCGCATCTTCGTGAGCGGCAACACCGCGATCGACACGCTGTTCTTCGCCGCGTCGCTCGACGTGCCCTTCGGGGTGGCGGGCCTCGACGATCTCGAGGACGACGCCACGACGCGCGTCGTGGTCGTGACCGCGCACCGGCGGGAGAACTGGGGCGATCCGCTCGAGCGCATCGCGGGCGCGGTCGCGACACTGGCCGCGGCGTATCCCGACGTGCGCTTCGTCGTGCCGCTCCATCCGAATCCAGCGGTGCAGGAGGTGCTGCGTCGCCACCTGGCACCGCACGCGAACGCATCGCTGGTCGAGTCGATGGGCTACGCCGGGTTCTCGCGCCTGCTCGGTCGCGCCGCATTCGTCATCAGCGATTCGGGCGGCATCCAGGAGGAGGCGCCGGCACTCGGGAAGCCGGTCCTGGTGCTGCGGGAGACCACGGAACGACAGGAGGGCGTCGAGGCGGGCACCGTCGAACTCGTGGGCTCCGACCCCGAGCTCATCGTCTCCAGCGCCTCGCGGCTGCTCGACGACCCGAGGGAGTACGCCCGGCGCTCCGCCCGCTCCAACCCCTACGGAGACGGGCACGCGGCCGAACGGATCCGCGCGCTCAGCGAGCACATCGTGTTCGGCGGGCGGGCTCCGCAGCAGTTCGGCGCCGGCATCGATCGGATGGGCGTGCTGCGCGCGGCGGGGTACCTCGAGGATCCCGCCGACGAGTTGGGCGAGGTGTACCACGACGGCGTCGCCGACGGCCTCGGCGGTGTTGCGGGTGCTTGAGCCGATCGTCTGGAGCGAGCTGTTCGCCGGGGTGCCGGTCGCCTTCCAGGTGCTCTTCTGGATCGCGCTGACCCTGACGGTGATCTCCTTCGTCTCCATCGCCGTCCTCGCGATCGCCGGTTTCCGGTACCGGCGGGGCCGTCGGCGACTGATTCCCGAAGGTGCGCCCGGCGAGGACGACTTCCTCTGGGTCTTCGTGGTGCCGGCGCTCGACGAGGAGGTGACGATCGCCGACAGCGTGGCGCGCCTCCTCGACGCCGAGGCGCACCGCGCGGTCGTCCTGGTCGTGGACGACGGTTCGACCGACCGAACGGGTGAGATCCTGCGCGGCATCGACGACCCGCGACTTCGCGTGCTGACCCGCACCGCGCCGAACGCGCGCCGCGGCAAGGCGGCGGCCCTCAACGAGGCGTACCGGCACATCCGCGACGAACTGTTGACCGAGCCGGCCTTCAGCGGGATCGCCGACGATCGGGTGATCGTCGGCATCATCGACGCCGACGGCCGCCTCGAACGGCATGCACCGGCCCGGGTCGCCTGGCATTTCGCCGACCCGCTCACGGCCGGGGTGCAGGTGCTCGTGCGGATCTACAACGCGAACCGGTTCCTGACGTGGGCGCAGGACGTCGAGTTCTCGTCGTTCGGGCTCGTCTACCAGGCCGGTCGGGCGTCGTGGGGGACGGCGAACATGGGCGGCAACGGTCAGTTCAACCGACTCTCGGCGCTCACGTCGATCGCAGTCGACGACGGGCCGTGGCGCGACCGCCTCACGGAGGATCAGGATCTCGGCGTGCGGCTCATCCAGGCCGGTTGGCACGGCGCGCAGGAGAACGGCGCCGCCATCGACCAGCAGGGCGTTCCCGCGCTCCGGCGGCTCTACCGGCAACGCGTGCGCTGGGCGCAGGGCGGCTGGCAGGCGCTCGGACTGATCGGAGGCTCCGCGCGCCTCGAGCAGGGGGTGATCGCGAGGGTCGATGCCGTGCACTACCTGCTGACACCGGTGCTGATCTCGATCGCCGGGCTCGACTTCTTCGCCACGATCGTGTTGGCCGTCGCGCTGCAGGTGCCGGTCATCCCGGCGTCGTTGACGGTTCTCCTGCTCTTCCTGACGCTCGGCTTCGGTCCCGGCTTCATCACGCTCTTCCTGCGGGGTCGAGGCATCCGAGGCCTCCTGCTCGCACTCGTCGAGACGGTGCCGTACGCGGTCTACACGTGGATCGTGTTCCCCGTCTTCCTCACCGCGCTCGTGCGGCACTGGTCGGGGCGGACGAGTTGGGCGAAGACCGCCCGCGAGGCGATCGACACCGGCCTGCCCGAACCGGTCGACCCGCTCGCGGCCGAGCAGGTGGAGCCGGAGGGCACCGGCGGCATCGCTGGTCGGGCCGCAGGTTGAGGGCGACCCGGGTCAGGTGAGCCGATCGAGGCGCCGGAGGATGAGCCCTTCGCGGAGCGCCCACGGCGACACCTCGAGCTCGTCGACGCCGAACGCGCGCATCGCCTCGGAGAGCACGACGGCGCCGGCCACGATCTGGAACGTGCGGTCGGCCGTGATGCCGGGCAGCGCCGGCCTCGCGTCGGCGGGGATGCGCGCGAGCCGGGGCGTCCAGTCGTCGAGGCCCTCGCGGGTCAGGATGCTGCGTTCGGTGTCGCCGAACCCGTCTTCGACGCTGCCGGCGAGCCTGGCGAGCGAGCGGATCGTCTTCGAGGAGCCGACGACGTGGTTCGGCGACGGCAGGGCCTTGAAGGGTGCGACGGCTTCGGAGAGCACCTCGCGCGCATGGGCGCGGAGGCGCGCGACCTGTTCGGGCGAGGGCGGGTCGTCGGGCAGGAACGAGATCGTGGAGCGCCCGGCGCCGAGGGGGAGCGACCGCGCGACATCCGGCACCTCGTCGATGCCCTGCGCGAGCTCGAGCGAACCACCGCCGATGTCGAAGAGCAGCAGGCGCCCGGCCGACCAGCCGTACCATCGCCGCACGGCGAGATAGGTGAGGCGCGACTCGTCGTCGCCCGACAGCACCTGCAGGCGCACGCCGGTGTCGCGCTCGACGAGATCGAGCACGGCCTCGCCGTTCGCGGCCTCGCGGATCGCGGAGGTCGCGAAGGCGAGCAGCTCCTCGATGCCGGCATCGCGAGCCGCGGATGCCGCTCCGCCCACGGCGGTGAGGATGGCGGCGACGCCCTCGTCGCTGATGGCGCCGTCGGGCTCGAGGTAGCGCATGAGCCGCAGCACCGACTTGTGCGAGGCTGTCGGTATGGGGCGTGCGCCGGGGTGCGCTTCGACGACCAACAAGTGCACCGTGTTGGAACCGACGTCGAGGACTCCGAGGTGCATGCTGCGAGCGTAACGGTTTTCGTGCATACTGATGCGACTGGGACGATCGTCCCACTTCAGTCGTCGAAGGTGTCGAAAGGAGTCGCATGGCCCGCATCCCCGCTTCAGAACGGCGTGCCGCGCTCGTACAGGCGGCACTCCGCGTGGTGTCCCAGCGCGGAATCGCACATGCAACGACGCGTGCGATCGTCGCAGAGGCCGGCATGTCGCTCGCGAGCTTCCACTACGCGTTCGACTCCCGCGACGAGCTCATCGACGAGCTCATCACGACGGTCGTCGCCCGAGAGCAGGAGGCGGTGCTGCCCGACGACCTCCAGGGTCACGACATCCGCGACATGCTCGAGGCCGGCATGCTGCGCTACTTCGAGCACCTCCGCGGCGACCCCGAGCACGAGCAGGCGATGCTCGAGCTCACGCAATACGCGCTGCGCTCGCCCGAGCGGCATCCGCTCGCCGTCGCGCAGTACGACAAGTACACCGAGCTCGGAGCCCGGTCGCTCGTGGCCGCCGCCGAACTCGCGGGCGTCGTCTGGACCACTCCGGTCGAGCAGGTCGCGCGCGTGCTCATCGCCTTCACCGACGGGCTCACCCTCACGTGGCTCGTCACCCGCGACGACGACGTCGCACGGGCGGTCGCGCACGCGGCCGCCGACGCCCTTTCGAGAATGGCCGAGCCCCGATGACGAGCCTCGATTCCGCGCCGCAACAGGCGCACCCGACGACCGCCGCGCTCGGCGAGCCGGTCCGTCGCGTCTCCGCCGGCTGGATCGCCTCGTTCGCGACGGTCTGGCTCGGCATCTGGATGGCGCAGCTCACGCCCGTGCAGCTGCTGCTGCCGGCTCAGATCGACGCGCAGCTCAAGCCCGACAACTGGGTCGACAGCGTCGTCGCGTTCGGCATCATCTCGGGCATCGCCGCGATCGCGACGATCATCGCCTACCCGCTGACGGGCGCGCTCTCCGACCGCACGACGTCGCGCTTCGGCCGTCGTCGCCCGTGGATCGCGATCGGCGCCGTCGTCTTCGGCCTCTCGCTCGTGACGCTCGGCCAGCAGACCGAGATCTGGGCCATCGGGGCGACGTGGGTCGCGGCATCCGTCGGCTTCTGCATCATGACTGCCGCGCTCACGGCGACGATCTCCGACCAGGTGCCCGTGAACCAGCGCGGCTTCGTCTCCGGCTGGATGTCGGCGCCGCAGGCGGTCGGCATCATCGTGGGGCTCGTGCTCGTGACCGAGCTCGTCACCGACGCCTCCCTCGGCTACATCCTGCTCGCGGTGATCCTCGTCGTGCTGGCGGTGCCATTCCTCTTCCGCGCCGACCAGCCGCTCGCGCCGACCGAGCGCGTCCGCGTCACGGCAAGGGGCATCCTCAGCGGCTTCTGGATCAACCCGCGCAAGCACCCCGACTTCGGCTGGACCCTGCTCAGCCGGGTACTCGTCTCGGTCGGCAACGCCCTCGGCACGAGCCTGCTGCTGTACTTCCTGATGTTCCAGCTGAAGGACGAGAACGCCGAAGACGACCTCATCGTGCTCACGCTCATCTACATGGTGTTCGTGATCCTCGCCTCGCTCATCCTCGGCAAGCTCTCCGACAAGCTGGGCCGCCGCAAGCTGTTCGTCTTCATCGCCTCGGGGCTGCAGGGCGTCGCCGCGCTCATGCTCGGCCTCTTCCCCGACCTCACCGTCGCGATGGTCGGCGCCGGGCTCCTCGGCCTCGGCTACGGCTGCTTCCTCTCCGTCGACCAGGCGCTCGCCACCCAGGTGCTGCCCGACGCCGCATCCCGTGGAAAAGACCTCGGCATCATGAACATCGCCTCGGCCGTGCCGCAGGCCATCGCCCCGATGATCGGTGCCGCCGCGGTCGTGGTCTCGGGCTCGTTCATGCTCGTCTTCCTGCTGGGAGCCGCGTTCTCGTTCGCCGGCGCCTTCGCCGTCGCCCGGGTGCGGAGCGTGCGCTGATGACGACCGACCTCCGCAAGACCGGTTCGCCGGTATCGGATGCCTCCGAGTGGCTGCGACCCGAGCGGTACTGGCCGTCGCTGACCGCCGCGACCGCCCACCTCGACGCCCCCGTCGGCGTGCTCCACCTCGGGGCGCTGCGCCACAACGCGCTCGACATGCTGCGCCGGGCGCACGGCACGCCGATCCGCGTGGCCTCGAAGTCGCTGCGCGTGCGCGGCATCGTCGAGGCGCTGCTCGCCATGCCGGGCTACCACGGGGTGCTCGCGTACACGCTCGCCGAGGCGCTCTGGCTCGCCGAGACGGTCGACGACGTCGTGGTCGGGTACCCGACCGCCGAACGGGCGGCCATCCGCCGGCTCGGGAGCGACCCCGAGCTCGCGAAGCGGGTGACGCTCATGGTCGATTCGCCGGCGCAGCTCGATCTCGTCGACGCGGTGCTGCCGCCCGGCAAGCGCGAGTCGATCCGCGTGTGCCTCGAACTCGACGCCTCGTGGAACGCGCCGCTCCTCGGCCACCTCGGCGTGCGCCGCTCGCCGGTGCACGCACCCGAGGATGCCGCCGCGCTCGCCGCGTACATCGTGAAGCGCCCGGGCTTCGAACTCGTCGGCATGATGGCCTACGAGGCGCAGATCGCCGGTGTCGTGAACCAGCCCGCCGGTCGACCGGTCGACGGCGCCGTGAACCGCTGGATGCAGTCGCGCTCGATGCCCGAACTGCGTGAGCGCCGGGGCCGCGCCGTGGCCGCCGTTCGTGAGATCGTCGAGCTCGAATTCGTCAACGGCGGCGGTACCGGCTCCCTCGAGGCGACCGCGGCCGACGACTCCGTGACCGAGATCGCGGCCGGCTCCGGCATCTTCGGCGGGCACCTCTTCGACGGCTACCAGCACTTCACCCCGGCGCCGGCCGCGGCATGGGCGCTCGACATCGTGCGCCGCCCGAGTCGCGACCACGCGACGATCCTCGGCGGCGGCTGGGTCGCCTCGGGGCCGCCCGCCGCCGACCGGCTGCCGAAGATCGTCTGGCCCGAGGGCCTCGTGATGGAACCGCGCGAGATGGCGGGCGAGGTGCAGACCCCCGTGAGCGGCGCGGCGGCCCGTCGCATGAAGGTCGGCGACCGCGTCTGGCTCCGCCACACGAAGTCGGGCGAGCTGGCCGAGCACCTGAACGAGTTCGCCCTGGTCGATGCGGGCGAAGTCGTCGACACCATCCCGACGTATCGGGGAGAAGGGAAGGCGTTCCTGTGACAGCTGCGGGAGCCATCTGGCACATGTGCACGAGTCGCGATGCGGCGCGTACCCGAAACGAGGAGTCGCTGTGACCGCGACCGGAGCCGTCTGGCGCAACTGGGGTCGCACGGAATCGGTGCGGCCCCTTCGCGTGGAGCGTCCGGCGTCGGCCGAGGCGGTGCAGCGGGCGGTGGCGTCCGCCGCGGCCTCGGGCCTCGCGATCAAGCCCGTCGGCTCGGGCCACAGCTTCACCGGCATCGCGGTCGCACCGGGCGTGCAGCTCGACATGACCGGCGTCTCCGGCGTCCTCGATGCGGACGTCGCGAGCGGCCGCGTCACGCTGGGTGCCGGCACCCGGCTGCACGAACTGCCCGAGCTGCTCGCCCCCTACGGCCTCGCGCTCGCCAACATGGGCGACATCGACCGGCAGACCATCTCGGGCGCGACCTCGACCGGCACGCACGGCACCGGCCTCGGCTTCGGCGGCCTCGCCACGCAGATCGTCGCCGCCCGCCTCGTGACCGGTACCGGCGAGCTCATCACCGTGAGCGAGACCGAGCGCCCCGAGCTGCTGCCCGCCGTGCGCCTCGGCCTCGGTGCGCTCGGCGTGCTCGTCGACGTGACGCTGCAGCTCGTGCCGCGGTACGTGCTGCACGCCGTCGAGAAGCCCGAACCGCTCGGGGACGTGCTCGACGGCTGGGAGGAGCGCGTGCGCGGGGCCGACCACTTCGAGTTCTACTGGTTCCCGCACACCGAGGCGGCCCTCACGAAGACGAACACGCGCCTGCCGGGCGATGCCCCTCGGCGTCCGCTCGGGCGCCTCTCGCGCTGGGTCGACGACGAGCTCCTGGCGAACGGCGCGTACCGCGGCGTCTGCGCCCTCGGCACCGTCGCACCGGGCGTCGTGCCGGCATTCGCGCGCCAGGTCGAGAAACTCACGGGCGACCGGGACTTCGCCGACTTCTCGCCGAAGGTCTACATCACGAACCGCACGGTGCGGTTCCGCGAGATGGAGTACGCGGTGCCGCTCGAGGCCGTGCCCGCCGCGATGCGCGAGGTGCGCGAGCTCATCGAGCGGAAGGGCTGGCGCATCAGCTTCCCGATCGAGGTGCGGGCCGCGGCATCCGATGACAACTGGCTCTCGACCGCCCATGGCCGCGAGTCGGGCTACATCGCCGTGCACCGCTACTTCCGCGAGGACCCGACCGAGTACTTCGCCGCGGTCGAGGCGATCATGCGCGGCTACGGCGGCCGCCCGCACTGGGGCAAGATGCACACGCGCGACGCCGAGTCGCTGCGCGAGGTCTACCCGCGCTTCGACGACTTCCTGCGGGTGCGCGACGAGCTCGACCCCGAGCGCCGCTTCGCGAACCCGTATCTCGACCGGGTGCTCGGCGCCTAGGTCGCAGGCCCGACGAGGGGCGGTTGCCATTGCAACCGCCCCTCGTCTGTTAGTGTGCGCTGTGGGTGCGTAGTGGCTGCCAGCCTGGGTAAGGCCGGGCGGCGGCGCAGCGTGAACGAGCCGAGC
>NZ_JBHURI010000120.1:0-8909 GCF_042673425.1 Agromyces sp. NPDC056965
GCCCGGGCACGACGACGGCCGGGCGTCCGCGGACGCCCGGCCTCGTCGAGTGCCACTACTTCTTCTTCGACTTCTCCGGCACGGGCAGCGTGCCGGCGGCGCGCTGCGCGGCGTAGTAGGCGCGCGCCTCGTCCTGCCGCTCCTGCTCCGCGCCCGATGCGATCTTCGCGCGCAGGTGCTCGGGGCCGTACCCGAACGCGTCCACCAGGTCCTGCGCGTGCGGACGCAGTCGCTCGAGCAGTCGGTCGATGTAGGCGGTGACGGCCTGGGCGCGCTTCGGCGAGAGCCGACCGTTGATGAGGTACCAGGCGAGGTGCTTCTCGACGAGCCCGAGGCCGAAGAGGTCGCGCACCCACGTGAGCACCTGCTTCGTGCCCGGGTCGGTCGTCTTCGCGAGTGCGCGGGTGAACGCCTCCCACTGCAGCAGCTCGCCGTGCGCGCGCGCCGCCTCGATGAGCTCGTTCTGGTTGCGGTTGAACGCAGCCGCCGCGTCGGCCTTCGGCAGCTTGCGCGCGTCGCGCAGGCGGCCGGCGATCTCGGAGATCATGGCCTCCACCCGGTCGGTGAGGAGCTCGCGCTGCGTCTGCTCGTCACGCAGCTCGGAGACCGAGCGCGCGGTCGAACCGAAGTCGGCGATCGTCTGCGCGAGGCTGCGGAGACCGGTGCCGTGGTAGGCGCGGTCGGCGGTCTGCGCGACGACGTAGCGCGCCATCGCCCCGGCGTCGGCCTTCGCGAACTGCTTCGAGAAGTCGGTGAGCAGGCGCTTCGCGACGAGCTGGAGCAGCACGTTGTTGTCGCCCTCGAACGTCACGTAGACGTCGAGGTCCTGGCGCAACCCGACCATGCGGTTCTCGGCGAGGAAGCCCGAACCGCCGGCGGCCTCGCGGGCCTCCTGCAGCGTCTCGAGCGCGTGCCAGGTCGAGAGCGGCTTCAGCGCTGCGGCGATCGTCTCGAGGTCTTGGCGGTCGTCGTCGGTGTCGGCGGCGCCCGAGAACACGGCGTCGAACTTCACGAGGAACTCGTCGTGCGCGAAGACCTGGGCGTACGTCGTCGCGAGCTTCGGCAGCAGTCGACGCTGGTGACGCTGGTAGTCGAGCAGCACCTCTTCGTCGGTGTCGCTCGCCGCGTTGAACTGGCGGCGCTGGTTGCCGTAGGTGATCGCGATCGTCAGCGCCATGGCGGCCGCGGTCGTCGCCGCACCGTCGAGCGAGACGCGGCCCTGCACGAGGGTGCCGAGCATCGTGAAGAAGCGGCGACCCGGGCTCGAGATGGGGCTCGAGTACGTGCCGTCCTCGTCGACCGAACCGTAACGGTTCAGGAGGTTCTCACGAGGCACGCGGACGTTCGTGAAGTGCAGGCGCCCGTTGTCGATGCCGTTGAGGCCGCCCTTCAGGCCGTCGTCCTCACCGCCGACGCCCTTGAGGAATCCGCCCTTGGCGCCCCGGATCGGCACGTAGAACGCGTGCACGCCGTGGTTGACGCCCTTCGTGATGAGCTGCGCGAACACCACCGCTGCGGTGCCGTGCACCGCGGCGTTGCCGAGGTAGTCCTTCCACGCGCCGCGGAACGGCGTCTCGATCACGAACTGCTGCTTCGCCTCGTCGTACGTCGCGGTGGTGCCGATCGCCGCGACATCCGAACCGTGACCGGTCTCGGTCATCGCGAACGCGCCGGGCACCTTCAGCGACATGATGTCGGGCAGGAAGGTCTCGTGGTGGTACTCGGTGCCGAGGTGCAGCACCGCTGCGCCGAAGAGGCCCCACTGCACGCCGGCCTTGATCTGCAGGCTGGGGTCGGCGATCACGAGCTCTTCGAACTGGGCGATGTTGCCGCCGTGGTCGTCGAACCCGCCGAGCGACGTCGGGAAGGCGCGGTGCACGGCGCGCTGGTCGACGAGGATCTTCAGCTGTCCGAGCACGCGCTCGCGGTGCTCGGCCATCGACTGGCCCTCGATGCGCTGCAGGTCGGGGTGGGCGGCGCGCTCACGAGCGTCGAGTCGCAGGTCGGCCCAGGTGCCGAGCAGCTGCCGGCCGAGCGTCGCCACGTCGATCGACGGTTGGGCGGGCGGTGCGGCCTGAGGTGCGGATGCCGCGGTGCGCGCGGCCTTCGGCGGCGCCGTGTCGGCCGAGCGCTCGGGGGTCGTCTTCTGCTGCTTCGAGGCGGTGCGGGGTGCCGTGTCAACCATCGTCGGTGTCTCGTCCTTCGTGTGCGGTCTGGGCTTCGTTCCACGGTAGGTCGACGGCATTCGGTCGGGAAACCCTGCGTCCCAGCCCTACAAACAGGCCCTGCGGCGCATCGGAGGCCGCTGTGAAGACCCTACAAAAGGCGCTCTCGGCATCGATGGGATACCGACAAGGCGGTTCAGCTGCGGAAGAAGGCGTTCGCCCGCCCCGACCAGAGGAACGCGAGCACGATCACCGAGATGAGCATGCTGAAGTACTCGCCGATGGCGCCCGCCGGGTAGGCGATCGCGAGGAAGATCGAGCTCGCGATCGAGAGCACCTGCAGGATCGTGATGAACATGCGCGCCCCGGCGCTGCCCCGCAGGAGTCCGCCGGCCACGGCGATGACGACGACGCCGATGAGGATCGAGATGATCGCCGAGGCGATGAGCTGGCTCGCGCCGCCGAACTGCTCCACGGTGGCCGCAACGCTCGTCTGGAAGAGGAGGATCGTGCCGCCGATGACGTCGAGGAACCCCGAGATCCACGTGAGCACGGCGATGAACGTGACGCCGCCGGGGCGTCCGACCGAGTTCACTCAGGCCTCCGGCCGACGGCTGCCGAAGAACACGCTCGACTTGTGCCCCCAGAGCAGGAACAGCACGACGAGCGAGACGGCGATGCCGAGCCACTCGCCCACCGCACCGCCGAGGTACGCGAACGCGAGGAAGAGGGAGCCGATGATCGAGAGCACCTCGACGACCGTGATGATCATGCGCGACACCCAGCTGCCGGTGAGCAGCCCCGCAGCCACGGCCACGACGATGAGGCCGAGCACGATCGAGCCGATCGCGGCCGCATAGAGCGGGCCGGTGCCGCCGAGACCGTCGGCGACGGATTCGACACCGGCCTGGAACAGCAGGATGGTGCCCGACACGATGTCGAGCGCCCCAGCGATCCACGCGAGGATCGCGACGATGGTGACGCCCATCGGCCGAGCCATCTGATCGGACATGCCGAACCCCCTTGCCCCATGCACCGTCGACACGGCGCCCCTGGGGCGATGCTAGCGCCGTCGGGCCGCGCGTGTCTCCATTTCGGCCGGGTCGGGGCCGGAAACGCTCGAGACCCCCGCCGACTCGGCGAGGGTCTCGAGGTGCGCGAACGGCGCGCCGCGGCGCCGGCTCAGGCCGGGTAGCTCAGCCCGTGCCCGAAGCGGAACAGCGGGTCGGCCGTGTCGAACGGCACGTCGGGGCGGTTCGCCTCGACGGCCGCCATGCTCGACGGCAGGTCGAACGGGAGTCGGCCCTTGGGCGCGGCATCGCCGAAGAGCACGTCGAGCACCGCGCGCGGGTTCGCACCCCAGTTGGCCGTCAGCGCGGCGAGGTCGTCGACGAAGGGCGTGAGGATCGCGGGCCGGTCGAGGAACACGTCGACGACGGTCGGCACTGCGGCGGCGATCTCGCGCACGTGCGTGATCTGCTCGTCGGTGTAGTCGAGGGACCCCGAGTGGAAGAAGTTCTCGAAGAACGTCGGGCGCTCCTCGAACGGCGCCTGCAGGCGCAGGATCGCCGCGTCGGCCGCCTCCGGCGAGTCGACGACCTCGCCGTACTCGGCCGCGATCGCGGGCTCGATGCCCTCGACGTAGAGGCGGAGTCCGCGTGCGAGCGGCAGCGCGGGGCGCTCGGCGCCCGAGGCATCCGCCTGCTCGCGGTTCACCAGCAGCGTGATCGCCGCACGCTGCGCCGCCTCGCCGGCGGCGACGAACTCGGGCGAGCCCACGACGCGCTTCGCGCGCTCGACGTCGACGTAGGGCTGCTCGAAGAGGCCGAGCACGAACTTCTCACGCAGCAGGCGCCGCGCAGAGACGTCGAGCCGTTCCTCCGAGACCTCGCCCGAACGCACGAGTTCGATGAGCATCTCGGGCACCGCCTCGCCGCCGAACTGGTCGGCCCCGGCCTCGATGACCTTCTTCATGCGCTCGCGGGGAGACAGGTGCTCGACGCCCCACGCGCGCGCCGGGAACGGGGCGCCCATGATCTCGGCGTCGTTGATGAGCCCCCAGTCGGTGCAGACGATGCCGTCGAAGCCGTAGCGCTCACGGAGCAGCCCGGTGATGACCGACTTGTTGAAGCCGAACCCGACCTCCTCGTACTCGGTGCCGACGGGCATGCCGTAGTACGGCATGATCTGGCTCGTGCCCGCCTCGAATGCCGCCTCGAACGGCTTCAGGTGCAGCTCGAACTGCCCGCCGGGGTAGACCTGCTCGCGCCCGTGGGCGAAGTGCGGGTCCTCGCCGTCCTGCTGCGGGCCGCCACCGGGGAAGTGCTTCGTCATCGTCGCGACCGAGTCGGCGCCGAGTTCGGCACCCTGGAACCCGCGGATGTAGGCGGCGCCGAGTCGACCGGCGAGTTCGACGTCTTCGCCGAAGGTCTGCAGCGCGCGCGACCAGCGCGGCTCGGTCGCGAGGTCGATCTGCGGGTGCAGCGCAACGCGGATGCCGACCGCGGTGTACTCCTGCCGCGCGATGTCGCCGAACTGCTCGACGAGCGCCTCGTCGCCGATGGCCGCGAGGCCCATCGTCTCGGGCCAGACCGAGAACGAACCGGCGAGCATGCCCGCAAGGGGGTTGTCGGTGTAGGAGTGGCGCGGGTCGGTCGAGATCGTCACCGGGATGCCGAGGCGAGTGGATGCCGCGAGCTCCTGGAGGCGGTTGTGCCACTCTGCGATCAGCTCGGGCGTCGGCGGCGTCTGGAGCAGGTTGAAGTGGTTCATCAACCGGCCCGAGACGTAGTCGTCGGTCGAGGGCAGGCCGAAGGTCTGGTCGCCCGTCGAGAGGCTGCCGTCGGCTTCGGTGCCGATCATGGTCTGGAAGAAGAGGCCGGCCTTCTCTTCGAGCGTCATCTGGCCGAGCAGGATCTCGACGCGCTCGGCGATCGGCAGGCTCGCGTCGCGGAAGCGGAGATCGAGCCCGGCCTCGGTGGCGACGGATGCATCGGCGGCATCCGTCTCGTGGTTCAACTGATCGGTCATGCCAGCACTCCTTCATGCTCGAATCGACAGCCAAGCGGCATCCGGTTCATCATAAACCGAATGTCGCTTGGTTTTCGACTCTCGACGGCACCTGCGTCGAGCACCGGCACTACTCGGGCCGAGACGCGCCCTCGCCCGACGAGCTCTCGCGGGGCGCGTCGTCGTCACCGGCGTAGGCGTCGACGACGCGCTCGGTGAACTCGTCGCTCATTCGGCGGGTCGTTTCAGCGGCGCTCTCCGGAGTGGCGGTCTCCCAGATCCCGGCGACCCGGTCCTCGAAGTCGCGGATCTGGGCGCGCACCTCCTCGTTGGTCCTGATGCGCGCCTCCTTCGCGGCATCCCGAACCACCCGCACCGCGGTGTCGACGATGCGCCGCTCGAGCAGCACGACGATGCCCACGAGCAGCAATGTGGTGCCGACGCCGGCGAACACACCGCCGACGTAGCCGAGGCGGCTCTCGGGCGAGACGAGGAACCAGCCGGCGACGATGGCGGCGAGGCCGAGCACGACGCAGGCGAGGAACCAGCCCCACCTGATGCGGATCCTCGGCGGGAGTGCGCCGTCGGTCGCGCCGGTCGTCGTGTCCGCGACAGCGGCGGCCTCGATCGTCGGTTCGGTGGTCACCGCTCCAGCATCGTGGGGTGCGCACGCCGCGTCAATGACGCCCGCCGCCGTCGGCCGGCAGGCCTCGTGACCCTGCCCGCGCCGCGCGTGCCGCGCGAGGCAGGGTCAGGAGACCGCGACTACGCGCTCCGCTGATACGACCGGAAGGCCCGCGTCGCGACCCACGCGAGCACCGCGGTGAACACCGCGAGCAGCCCGAGATGGCCCCAGACGCTCGCCCAGTCGGGGCTCGCGCCGAGCGCCTCGCGGCCCGCCACGACCGCCCACTCGAAGGGGTTGAAGCGTGCGACATCCGCGACCCAGTCGGCCGACAGGCTCGTGTCCATGAGCGCGGAGCTCAGGAACATGAGCGGGATCGTGATGAGCTGCGAGATGCCGATCAGCACGTTCTGGTTGCGCGCGAGCAGTGCCGCGGCGTTCGAGAGCGCCGAGAACGAGGCGGTGAGCAGCATCGCCGCGAGCAGCAGGATCAGGATGCCGCCGGCGCCGCCGTCGAACCGCGCGCCGCCGAGCCAGGCGACACCGAGCACGATGAGCGACTGCACGAGCGTGAGCAGCGCCTGGTACACGAGCGTCGAGACCATCAGCGCTCCCCGGCTCGTCGGCGAGGTGAGGAACCGGTCCATCACGCCGCGATCCATGTCCTGGATGTAGCTCGTACCGGCCCACGCGCTGCCGAACAGCGCCATCATCATGACGATGCCGGGCGTCAGGAACTCGAGGTAGTTGTCGCCGCCCGTGAACCCCGGGATGTCGACGACCGAGGTGAAGAGCTGCCCGAACAGCAGCAGCCAGATGAGCGGCTGCACGACGTTCATGACGATGAATGCCGGAATGCGCACCGCCGCCCGCAACTGCCGGAGCGTCAGGACCGCGGTGTGCCGGAAGAAGCTCGGCCGGGCGTACGCGGGCGCGGGCGCGAGGCGGGCCGGATTCGTGAGCGTGGTCATGACACGACCTCCTCGAGTTCGGAGCGGCCTTCGGCCGACGAGCCGGCGTGCACCGCGGCGAAGGAATGCCCGGTGCGGGCCAGGTAGACGTCGTCGAGGCTCGGCCGCGACACGGTCGCCGACGCCACGGCGACGCCCTCGGCGTCGAGCGCCGCGAGCACGAGCGGCAGCGCTGCGCCGCCGTCGTCGGCACGGGCACGCACCGCACGCCCCTCGGCGGCGATCTCGCGGAACCCGCCGAGCCGATCGAGCGACTCGAGCACCCGCGAGATGACGGATGCCTCGTGCAACTCGATCACCACGGCATCGCCGCGCAACTCGCTCTTCAGCTGCTCGGGCGTGCCCTCGGTCACGACGCGCCCGGCATCGACGATCGCCAGCCGGCTCGCGAGCCGGTCGGCCTCTTCGAGGTAGTGGGTGGTCAGCAGCACGGTCATGCGCTCCTCACGCGACATCCGCTCGATCTCCGCCCACATCTCGGCGCGCGCCTCGGGGTCGAGACCCGTCGTCGGCTCGTCGAGGAAGAGCACCTGCGGGCGATGCATGAGGCCGATCGCGACGTCGAGCTTGCGCGCCATGCCGCCCGAGTAGGTCTTCACCTGGCGGCGGGCCGCGGTCGTGAGCGCGAACCGTTCGAGCAACTCGCCCGCCCGGCTGCGTGCGGCCCGCGTCGACATGCCGTGCAGCTGCCCGGCGAGCACGAGGTTCTCGACACCGGTGTCCATCGGGTCGGAGACCTGCTTCTGGGCGACGAAGCCGATCGCGCTTCGCGCGCGACCGGGGTGGCGACCGACGTCGATGCCGGCCACGGTGGCCGTGCCCGAGTCGGCACGCGAGAGGGTCGAGAGGATCTTGACGGTCGTCGACTTGCCGGCGCCGTTCGGCCCCAGCAGGCCGAAGATCGTCCCCTCCTCGGCCTGGAACGTGAGCCCGTCGAGGGCTCGGAGCGAGGGCTTTCCGCGCCCCTGCGAATAGGTCTTGACGAGATCGGCGGCCACGAGGGCCATCCCGTCGGGTGATGCAGCCATGAGGCTCTCCTTCGGTGGGGAGCCGTTCGGTCGTGATGGCGCGTCGGTAGAATGACCGTACGCACTGGGGTGGATTCGATTCACGTTGAACGACTCGGTTGCGAGATGGCTCGGGTGTTGCCGCATCCGGGCCATCGATCTGTGTACAGCTCTTGCTGCTCGTCAGTTCTGCTGCTGGTCTGCGGCTCCTTCCGCCAGGTAGCGCGCGAGCTGCGCCTCGATCTCCTCGGCGGTCGCGCCGGACTCGATCAGCTCGTGCAGGGCCTTCCACGCGTCGAGACCGCCGAGTTCGCCCGCTTCGAGGCGCTCGAGCATGCCGGCGACGAACTCGCGCTCGGCGCGGGTCATGGCGACGCGGTAGTGGAACTCGACGAGGAACAGCTCGGGCAGGCCGAGTTCGTCGGACTGCTCGGCGAGCTCCGCTCGGGATGCGAGCTCGGCGTCGAGGCGTTCGAGCCGCTCGCGCAGTAGGGCGATGGCCTCGTCGGGCGCGAGCAGTGCGATGAGCGAGAGACCCGACTCGAACGCCGGGTACTCCTTGACCGGCACCGCGATGAGCTCGCGCATCCAGTCGTGCGCCTCGGCGCGGCCGGCGTCGGTGATCGCGTAGACGATGCGCTCAGGCCGGTTGCCCTCGCGTTCGACGCGCGCCTCCTCGATGAGGCCGTGCTTCTCGAGGGACTTGATGATCGCGTAGAGCGAGCCGAAGTTCAGCCGGATGCTGTCTTCCTTGCCGCGCTCGCGCAGGGTCGTCGTGATCTCGTAGGGGTACATCGGGCGCTCCCACAGGCTCGCCAGCACTGCGAGTGCGAGCGGGTTGCTCACTGGTCGACGCGACATACTCACCTCCAAATACTTTGTTCAGAGTATATCGCGAGTGAGGAAACGTCAAGGGTCGCCGGATGGGTCGGGCACGGTGGATGCGCCGGGGGCGGGCCGGGTTGCGGCAGCGGCCGCAACTGTCGATACGCCGGGCGGGTCGAGTCGGGGCAACGGTCGCCACGACGGTCGGCGCCACAGCTGATGCGACGGTCGGCCGCCGGCGTTTCGGAGGAGATCTGCGATTCCGAGGATCGATTCCGCGAGTTCGCTCCTCGGAATCGCAGATCTC
>NZ_JBHURI010000121.1:0-8624 GCF_042673425.1 Agromyces sp. NPDC056965
CGGCGAGCTCCGCGCTCGTGACCCTCCATGTTCGAGACGGCGAAGCGTCGCCTCGAGGCATCCAGACATTCGACCGGATTTTCGAGGCACGCCCGCATCGGTGACGGATGCCGCGGGGTGTGCCGCCTAGGCTGACCCCGATGTTCCCCAGAGTCACCGCCGTCCTCGTCGCACATCACGGTGGCGACCACCTCAGACGCTCCCTCGAAGCGATTCGAGCACAGGGTCGTGCTCCAGACGCCCTCGTCGTCGTCCTCACCGAGGCCGACGCCGAAGCGCGCGAGATCGCAGCGGCCTCATCGCCGACGCATATCGTGGAGCTCTCCCAGCGGCTCTCGTTCGGCGACGCCGTGCGCGCCGCGGACCGGGTGCTCGACGCACCGGCGTCCGACGCCGATGCACTGTGGCTCCTCGCGGAGGACACCGCACCGGAGCCCGATGCGCTCGAGCGTCTCGTCGCGACCCTCGAGACGGCGAAGTCCGTCGCGATCGCGGGGCCCAAGCTCCGCGAATGGGACGACCCCGACCGCATCGCGACCTTCGGCCGGACGATCACGCGATTCGGTCGCAGCGTCTCGCTCGTGGCGGGCGAACTCGACCAGGGCCAGCACGACGGTCTCAGCGATGTCCTCGGCCTCGACCCGGCCGCCATCCTCGTTCGCCACGCGGTCTGGCGCGAGCTCGACGGATTCGACCCGGCGCTGCCGACCGTCGACGACGCCCTCGACTTCTCGATCAGGGCGCGCCTGGCCGGCCACCGGGTCTCGGTGGTGCCCGACGCCCATGTGCGGTTCGCCGGTGACGGGGTCGTCGGGCCGCCGTCCGATCCCCGCGCCCGAGCGGCCAGACGACGTACTCGCGCGTCGCGGGCGGCTGCGTTGCACCGCCGGCTCGTATATGCGCCCGCCGTCGCCGTTCCCGTGCACTGGTTGAGCTTCCTGCCGCTCGCGATCATCAGGTCGATCAGGCTGCTGCTCGTGAAGTCGCCCGGAGCGATCCTCGGCGAGTTCGCCGCGGCACTCGGAACGATGTTCTCGGGGATGCGCGTGCCCCGCGCCCGGCGTCGGCTGAAGGCCGCGCGGACGACGGGCTGGTCGGCGATCGCACCGCTTCGGATGACGCCCGACGAGGTGCGCCGGCGTCGACAGCACGCCGCCGAGGAGCGGCGCGCGAGAGCGCGGGGCCGGAAGCACGAGCTGCAGTTCATCGGAACCGGCGGCGGCTGGGTGCTGCTCGTCTCCATCGTGGCGAGCGTGGCCCTGTTCTCCTGGCTGCTCGGTGCCGGAGGGCTCAGCGGCGGCGGCATCCTGCCGCTCTCGAGCGGTCTCGACGAGCTGTGGCACAACGCGGCCTACGGCTGGCGCGACATCGGCGCGGGCTTCGTCGGTGCCGCCGACCCGTTCGCGGGCGTGCTCGCGGTGCTCGGGTCGATCACCTTCTGGGCGCCGTCGTTCGCCCTCGTGCTGCTCTGGCTCGTCGCGGTGCCGGTCTCGACGCTCGGTGCATGGTTCGCCGCCTCCCGGCTGACCGAACGGGGCTCGGTGCGCGCCGTCGCCGCGCTCGTCTGGGGGCTCGCACCTCCGCTGCTCGTGGCGCTCGGCGACGGTCGTCCCGGCGCCGTGCTCGCGCATATGCTGCTCGGCTGGCTCGCCTTCGCCGTGTTCGGTGCGGCGACCTCGTGGGCCGCGGCGGCGACCGCCTCCCTCCTGTTCGCGGCCGTGGTGGCCGCGGCCCCGAGCCTCGCACCGGCACTGCTCGCAGCATGGCTCATCAGCCTCGCGGTGAGCGGACGCGCCGCGGTCCGCCTCGCGGGCCTGCCGCTGCCGGCCTTCGTGCTCTTCGCACCGCTCGTGTTCGAGCAGTTCGGTCGCGGCACCCCGATCGCGCTGCTCGCCGATCCCGGACTGCCGCTCCAGAGCATCGTGCCGTCGTCGTGGCAGCTCGCGCTCGGATTCCCGGGGGCACCGTGGGGCGGCTGGCCGGAGCTCCTCGGCAGCGGTTCCCCGATCGACCCCAAGCTGGTCCTGACGCTGCTCGTCGTGCCGTTGATCGTGGCCGCGCTCGCCGCGGTGCTCGCGCCCGGGATCCGGGGGGCGGTGCTCAGCCTCGGCGTGGCGCTGCTCGGCTTCGCGACCGCCGTCGCCGCCGGACACGTCGCGGTCGCGGTCGCCGGGCCCGCCGCGGTGCAGCTCTGGACTGGGCCCGGCCTGAGCCTCGCATGGCTCGGGTTCGTGCTCGCCGCGGTCATCGCGTTGAACGCCGTGCGCCGGGGCGGTGCCGTGCTCGCATGGCTCGTCGCCGCGACGACGATCGCCGCGGTCCTGCCGACGGGGCTGGCGATCGCGACCACCTCGACCGCGGTCGCCCCGGCCGCCGAGCGCACCCTGCCGGCATTCGTCGGCGCCGAGGCCCAATCGGATCCGCGGGTGACGACGCTCCGGATGCAGCCCGAGGTCGACGGCAGCATCCGGTCGACGCTCGAGCACGGAACGGGAACGACCCTCGACGAACAGTCGACGCTCGAGCAGACCCTGGTGGAGATGAGCGAGTCGGAGGCGCAACTCGCGGAGATCGCGGGCAACCTCGCCTCCCGCAGCGGTTTCGATCCGGATGCCGCGATCCGGGAGTTCGGCGTCTCGTTCGTGCTCCTCGCCCCGCCCGTCGGCGACGACCGCGAGGCCGAGGCGACCGCGAACCGTGCGCGCTCGGCGCTCGACGGCAACTCCGCATTGATCGCCGTCGGCGAGACCGATTTCGGCACGCTCTGGCGGTTCGCCGCCGCCGAGCCCGACGCACCGGCTGCGCAGATCCCGGCGAACGCCGGCGGAGCGTTGACCGGACTGATCACCGCCGCGCAGCTCATCGTGCTCGGCGCGACGCTCCTGCTCTCGATTCCGACCGGGGCCGGGCGCGAGGCCGATCGACGACCCGTGCGGCGCCGCCCGCGGAAGCCCGCGAAGGTGCGGAAGAAGCCTGCTGCTGACGAAGCGGCCACCGACACCGACGACACCGGCGACACCGGCGAGGCCGTTGAGGCCGCTGAGGCCGGCGAGCCCGGTGAGGAGCGCCGGCGCGCTGAAACGAGCGAGTACGCCGCCGACGGCGAGCCCGACGAGGTCGACGAATCGGCGGGTGATCCCGCCCCGGCATCCGAGGCGCCGGACGAACCCGTGACGCATGCATCGGAGCCTCCGTCGCCCGACGACGGGACGTCGCCCGACGAACCGCTCCCGCCCGCGGCATCCGACCGAGACGAACCGACCGAGACGAGGGGAGACGACGATGTCCGCTGATCGCGCACGCACCTTCGCCCGCATCGGCGGCCGCGCAGCCGCGTTCCTCGTGGCGGCCGCGCTCGCGGTCGCGGCGCTGGGAGCGGCCGCGCTCGTGCCATGGCCCGAGCACCGGGTGATGCCGCCGTCGCTGGTCGTGCAGCCCGCGGAGAGCCGTCAGCAGCGCGTCTGCCCCGGCCCGCTGCTCACGCTCGCCGATGATGCCGCAGCCGCCACGACCGCGTCCTCGATCGGCGAGGCCGAGATCACCGTCGGCGCCGAGCCCGATGACGCCGAGATCACCGAGACACCGCTCGACGCACCGGGCAACCCGCGCGCCGACCGCGACGGAACCCCCGTCGTGATCGAGGTCGAGCCCGGCACCGTGGATGCCGGCATGATCGCGGGGGCCCAGTCCCAGTCGGCCGGCACCGAGACGATCGCCGGGTTCGCGGCGACCGCCTGCGCCGAGGCGACCGCCGAGTCCTGGCTCGTCGGCGGTGCGACGACGCTCGGCCGTACGAGCCTCGTGACCCTCGCGAACCCCACCGACGTCGCCGCGACGGTCGACGTGCGCGTGATCGGCGAGACCGGTGCGGTCGAAGCGGGCTCGGCGCTCGGCATCATCGTGCCGGGCAAGAGCCAGCGGGTCGTCTCGCTCGCCGGCCTCGCCCCGAACATCGCCTCCCCGGTCGTGCACGTCACGAGCACCGGCGGCACGATCGCCGCGACGCTCGAGCAGTCGGCCGTCGACGGCCTCGCGCCCGCCGGCGTCGAGTTCACCGGTCCGGCGGCGATGCCCGCCGATACGCAGATCATCCCCGGATTCGTGGTCGCCGAGACGGGCGGCATCGATCCCGCCGACGACCATGCGGAAGGCGACGCGTTCCCTGCGGTGCGTCTGCTCGCCACGGGCGACGATCCCGTCGACGTCACGATCGGGCTCGTTCCCGAGGCGGGCAGTGCCGACGGCTCCACGATCGAGGCGACCCTGCAGCCGGGCCGGGCGACCGATGTCCCGCTCGGCGTGCTCGAGGCCGGCGCGTACACCGTGCGCGTCGAGGCCGACGGACCCGTCCTGGCGGCCGCCCGTGCCTCGATCAGCGTTCCGGCCGACGAGACGCCGTCGGCGGCGGCGGAGGTCGCGTCAGCGGGCGACTTCGCCTGGACGGTGTCGACATCGCCGCTGCTCGACGATGCGGTCGTCGCGGTCCCCGACGGCCCCTCGCCCGTCCTCCACCTCGCGAACGAGGGCGAGGGCGAGGCCGAGGTGCAGCTCACGCTCGACGGCGAGACGCGCGCCATCACGATCGACGCGGGCGGGGCGGCATCCGTCGAGGTCGATGCCGGCTCGATCGTCACGCTCGCCGGAGTCGCGGGGGTGCACGCCTCGGTGTCGTTCAGCGACGTGGCCGAACTCGCCTCGTTCGGCGTGCAGCCGCCCGGGCCGCTCGACGCGCCCATTCGAGTGTTCCCGCGCTAGGCGGAGCCGGCGCGCCACGCGGCGCGCCGGTGGGGGCGGCGCTCAGAGGTGGCGGTACCGCCCCGGCGCCAGCTCCCACGGGTCCTTGCCGAGCAGGTCGGCGATGGCGCGGAAGACGCAGCTCTCGATGAGCAGCTTCTCCTCGCGCTCCTCGCCCTCCTGCAGCCGCAGGAAGCGCACGATGGGCAACCGGTAGAAGACGATGCGGCGTTCGTCGTGGAAGACCTTCCACCGGTCGACGTGATCGTCGTGGATCGCCTCGGCCGGCCCCTGCGCGACCTCGAACACGACGCCCTCGAGCTCGGGCCAGAGCCCCCGCAGGTACGCCGCGGTGGTTCCGACGGTCACGTCGAACTCGTCGAGGCGATTGTGGAGCATCGGCAGGTGCGGCCCGGTGACTGCCGAGCGGAGCCCGCGGCCGTGGCGGTCGCGGGCGAGCCGTCGGGGCGAGCGCGGCTCGGAGGCGACGCGGCGGGAGCGGGGCATACCGTCCATCGTACTGAGTCGTATCCACCGAACGGCCGAGATGCTCGCTACTCTTGTGGAGCCATGAGACGTTGTTCGCGCACTGCCTGCGCTGCCGAAGCGGTTGCCACGCTGACGTTCGACTATGCCGATTCGATGGCGGTGCTCGGCCCGCTCGCGGCCACCCGCGAGCCCCACGGCTACGACCTCTGCGCGAGGCATGCCGAGCGCACGTCGGCGCCCGTCGGCTGGCAGGTCGTGCGGCACGTCAGCCTCGGTGAGGTAGGTTTCAAGGCATGAATTCCGCTGCAAGCGCCGAGGCACGAGCGCGCCTCGATGCGATCGTGAAGGCCTACGACGTCCGCGGAATCGTCGGCGAGGGGCTGACCGCCGAAACGGTCGAGGCACTCGCCGCGGCGTTCGTCGACGAGGTCGGCGCGGGCGGCGGCCGGGTCGTCGTCGGTCACGACATGCGCGACTCCTCGCCCGGGTTCGCCGAGGCGTTCGCCCGCGGCGCGGCAGCCCGCGGTGCCGACGTCGTCTCGATCGGGCTGTGCTCGACCGACGAGAACTACTTCGCATCGGGGTCGATGGACGCGCCCGCGGCGATGTTCACCGCGAGCCACAACCCGGCCGCCTACAACGGCATCAAGTTCTCGCGCGCCGGAGCGCAGGGCATCTCGCTCGACACCGGCCTGGCCGCGATCCGCGATCGCGCCGTCGACTACCTCGAGCAGGGCATCGCGCCCGTCGCCTCGACCGGCGCCGTCTCGACGGTCGACGTGCTCGCCGACTACGCGGCCCACCTCCGCTCGCTCGTCGACCTCAGCGGCATCCGGCCACTCAAGATCGTGGTGGACGCCGGCAACGGCATGGGCGGGCTCACCGTGCCGGCCGTGCTCGGCACGGCGGCGGCCCTCCCGGCCCTGCCCCTCGAGATCGTCCCGCTCTACTTCGAGCTCGACGGCACCTTCCCGAACCACGAGGCGAACCCCCTCGACCCCGCGAACCTCGTCGACCTGCAGCGCGCCGTCGTCGAGCACGGCGCCGACCTCGGACTCGCGTTCGACGGCGACGCCGACCGCTGCTTCGTCGTCGACGAGCAGGGCGGCGCGGTCGACCCCTCCGCCGTGGCGGCCATCGTGGCGCTCCGCGAGATCGCGCGCGTGCAGGCGCTGGGCGAAGCGGATGTCTCGGTGATCCACAACCTCATCACCTCGCGCTTCGTGCCCGAGTCGATCGAGGCAGCAGGGGCGACGCCCGTGCGCACCCGGGTCGGCCACTCGCTCATCAAGGACCAGATGCGCGCTACGGGCGCCGTCTTCGGCGGCGAGCACTCGGCGCACTACTACTTCCGCGACTTCTGGAGCGCCGACAACGGCATGCTCGCCGCCATGCACGTGCTCGCCGAGTTCGGTTCGCAGGCGGCCCCGCTCTCCGAGATGTCGACGCGCTTCACCCCGTACTCGCTCTCGGGCGAGATCAACTCGGTCGTCGACGACGTGCCGGCTGCGTACACGCGCATCGTCGAGGCGTTCACCGATCGAGCGGAGTTCGACGAGCTCGACGGCCTCACGGTGACGGGCGTGACGGCCGGCGACGAGGCGTTCTGGTGGTTCAACGTGCGGCCCTCGAACACCGAGCCGCTGCTTCGCCTGAACGCGGAGGGCGGGGATGCCGCGACGATGGCGGCCATTCGCGACGAGGTCCTCGCACTCATCCGCGAGAGCCCGCGCAGCGCCTAGCCCCTTCACGCGGAGGATCGCCCGGAGCCGAACTGGCACAATGGTTCGCATGACCACGCTGCCCGCGACCACCGCCCTTCCGTTCAAGGTCGCCGACCTCTCGCTCGCCGAGGCCGGTCGGCACCAGCTGAGGCTCGCCGAGAACGAGATGCCGGGCCTCATGTCCCTCCGTGCCGAGTTCGGCGAGTCGAAGCCGCTCGCGGGCGCCCGCATCGCCGGCAGCCTGCACATGACGGTGCAGACCGCCGTGCTCATCGAGACCCTCGTCGCGCTCGGCGCGCAGGTGCGCTGGGCGAGCTGCAACATCTTCTCCACGCAGGACGAAGCGGCGGCCGCGATCGCCGTCGGCCCCGAGGGCACCGTCGACGCACCGGCCGGCGTGCCGGTGTTCGCGTGGAAGGGCGAGTCGCTCGAGGAGTACTGGTGGTGCACCGACCGCATCTTCGACTGGTCGGCGGAGGCCACGGCGTCCGGCGCCGACTGGATCGGCCCCAACATGATCCTCGACGACGGCGGCGACGCGACCCTGCTCGTGCACCGCGGCCGCGAGTTCGAGGCGGCCGGCGTCGTCCCCGCTGCGACGGATGACGCGAGCCACGAGTACCGCGTCGTGCTCGACACCCTCCGGGCGAGCCTCGAGCTGAGCTCCGACCGCTGGACGCGCATCGCGGAGGAGCTGAAGGGCGTCACCGAGGAGACCACGACCGGCGTGCACCGCCTCTACGAGCTGCACGCGGCGGGCGAGCTCCTCTTCCCGGCCATCAACGTCAACGACTCGGTCACGAAGTCGAAGTTCGACAACAAGTACGGCATCCGCCACTCGCTGCCCGACGGCCTGAACCGCGCGACCGACGTGCTCATGGGCGGCAAGGTCGTGTTCGTCGTCGGCTACGGCGACGTCGGCAAGGGTGCCGCAGAGGCGCTTCGCGGTCAGGGCGCGCGTGTCATCGTCTCGGAGGTCGACCCGATCTGCGCGCTGCAGGCGGCGATGGACGGCTACCAGGTCGCGCGCCTCGACGACGTCGTCGGTGAGGTCGACATCTTCGTGACGTGCACGGGCAACAAGGACGTCGTGCGCGTCGAGCAAATGCTCGGCATGAAGCACCTCGCGATCGTCGCGAACGTCGGCCACTTCGACAACGAGATCGACATGGCGGCGCTCGAGTCGCTCGAGGGCGCGGTGCGCGTCGAGATCAAGCCGCAGGTGCACGAGTGGCGGCTGCCGACGGGGCGCTCGATCCTCGTGCTCTCCGAGGGACGCCTCATGAACCTCGGCAACGCCACGGGGCATCCGTCGTTCGTCATGTCGAACTCGTTCACGAACCAGGTGCTCGCCCAGATCGAGCTGTGGACCCGGCCCGAGCAGTACCCGGTCGGCGTCTACGTGCTGCCGAAGCACCTCGACGAGAAGGTCGCGCGACTGCACCTCGATGCGCTCGGCGTCGAACTCACCGAGCTCTCGCCCGAGCAGGCCGCCTACATCGGCGTGCCCGTCGACGGCCCCTACAAGGTCGACCACTACCGCTACTGAGACGGTGACGGATGCCGCGGCTCGTGGCATCCGTCAGCCCGGCGTCAGCGCTCGGGGAAGCCGGGCGGCGTCGCCGTGAGCACCGGCGCGAGCGACGCCATCCGGGCGTCGACGAGCGCGAGCGCGAC
>NZ_JBHURI010000122.1:0-7947 GCF_042673425.1 Agromyces sp. NPDC056965
TCGGAGGATGTGTATAAGAGACAGCTGCTGCGGCATCCGCCTCTTCACTCGACGACGCGGCACGGGCAGGCATTCCCGCCGCGTCGAAGTGGGTTCCCGGCGACGAGTGGGACGTCTCGCCGCCGGGAGGTTCTCAGTGCTGGGTCGCCTTCTCGGCTCCGACGCCGGTCAGCGAACGCACCTCCATCTCGGACTGCTTCGCGGGGTCCTCCTTCTTCTTGTCGAGCACCGTGCCGAGCCAGCCCAGGAAGAAGGCGAGCGGGATCGAGACGATGCCGGGGTTCGAGAGCGGGAAGATCGCGAAGTCGATCGCCTCGGTCTTCAGCATCGAGGTCTCGGAACCCGAGACCACCGGCGAGAAGATGATGAGGATGATCGCCGACGCGAGGCCGCCGTACATGCTCCAGAGGGCGCCCTGCGTGGTGAAGCGCTTCCAGAACAGCGAGTAGACGATCGTCGGCAGGTTCGCGGATGCCGCGACGGCGAACGCGAGCGCCACGAGGAACGCGACGTTCTGGCCGTTGGCCCCGATGCCGCCGATGATCGCCACGACGCCGATGATGACGACGGTGCGGCGGGCGACCTTGACCTCGGCGCCCGGTGCCGGCTTGCCCTTCTTCACGACGCTCGCGTAGATGTCGTGGGCGAAGGAGGCCGCCGCCGTGATCGTGAGCCCGGCGACCACCGCGAGGATCGTCGCGAACGCGATCGCCGAGATGAGGCCGAGGAGCAGCGGTCCGCCGAGCTCGAAGGCGAGCAGCGGTGCTGCCGAGTTCGGGCCGCCGGGAGCCGCGGCGATGACGTCGGCGCCCACGAGGGCCGCCGCACCGTAGCCGAGCACGAGCGTGAACACGTAGAAGATGCCGATCAGCCAGATCGCCCAGACGACCGACTTCCGGGCCTCCTTCGCGGTGGGCACCGTGTAGAAGCGCATGAGCACGTGCGGCAGCGCGGCGGTGCCGAGCACGAGTGCGAGGCCGAGCGAGAGGAAGTCGACCTTCGCGATCTCGGAGACGCCGTACTTCAGGCCCGGGTTCAGGATCTCGGGGTTGCCCGCCGCGGCGACCGCGTTGTCGAGCAGGGTCGAGAAGTTGAACCCGTTGATCGCGAGCACCCAGACCGTCATCACGCCGGCGCCCGCGATGAGCAGGATCGCCTTGATGATCTGCACCCAGGTCGTGCCCTTCATGCCGCCGATGAGCACGTAGAGGATCATGAGCGCGCCCACGACGGTGATGACGAGCGCCTGGCCGAGCTGGTCGCCGACGCCGAGGAGGAGCGAGACGAGTCCGCCGGCCCCGGCCATCTGCGCGAGCAGGTAGAAGAAGCAGACGACGAGCGTCGTGGTCGCCGCTGCGATGCGCACCGGCTTCTGCTTCAGCCGGAACGACAGCACGTCGGCCATCGTGAACTTGCCCGTGTTGCGGAGCAGCTCGGCGACGAGCAGCAGCGCGACGAGCCACGCCACGAGGAACCCGATCGAGTAGAGGAACCCGTCGTAGCCCGTGATGGCGATCGCACCGACGATGCCGAGGAACGACGCGGCCGAGAGGTAGTCGCCGGCGATCGCGGAGCCGTTCTGGCCGCCCGTGAACGAGCGGCCCGCGGCGTAGTAGTCGGCGGCAGTCTTGTTGTTGCGGCTCGCGCGGAACACGATGATCATCGTGATCGCGACGAAGGCGCCGAAGATGGCGATGTTGAGCCAGGGCTCGCCGGGCGAGGCGCTCGCGGCTTCGAAGTGCAGCATCAGCGTGCCACCTCCTCTGACGTGAACGTCGCGCCGGTCTCGATCTCGTCGCGGATCTCCTCGGCGATGGGGTCGAGCTCCTTGTTGGCGTAGCGCACGTACCAGGTCGTCACGGCGAAGGTCGTCACGACCTGGGCGAGGCCGAGCAGGATCGCGACGTTGACGCTGCCGAACACGGGCGTCGACATGAAGTCGTGCGCGTAGCCGGCGAGCAGCACGTACGCGAGGTACCAGACGAGGCACGCGGCCAGCACGGGGAAGACGAACCTCCGGTGCTTCGAACGCAGTCGCTGGAACTCTTCGGATTGTTGCACCGCGCGGTAGTCGACGGGTGGGGCCGTCTCGGTCTCCGCGCTCAGGGCGTCGTTGCCCATTGCGAGTCTCCTTCGGGATCGTGGCGGGGCGGGGGGCCCGGCCGCTGCGGGTTGCAGTGGGGCAACTCTCGCGCGCTCGCACGTCGGCGTGGGGTCGATACCGCTCGTCGTCGCCGAACGGCGCCCATCGTGCGACGAGCGGCGAACGGGCGGCGACGAGCGAGCCGGTCGGCGCGGCGCGAGCGGTTACGCTGTCGTGCATGCCCGAGTCGATGCTGCTCGCCGCCGCCCTCGGCGTGGTCGGCGGGGCGCTCGCGGTCGGACTCGTGGTGTTCCTGCGCCGCATCGTGCTGAGCTCGAAGGAACTCGGCACCGACGCCGAGCAGGCGACCTACCAGACCCTCCACCTCGCGTCGCGGGCCGCGAAGCACCTGCGCGGCGGCATCGACGAACTCGACGCGGCTCGCGCCGGCAAGCACCTGCGCGCCCTGCTCGGCTGCGACAGCCTCGCGATCGTCGATCGCTCGGGCACCATCGCGATCGACGGCGACGAGGCCGTGCGTCCGGTCGCCGAGCGGCTCGCGACCGCGGCGATCACCGGCGGCCGGCAGCAGGTGCAGCGCCGCATCCCGATCGGCGCGTGGGAGACGGATGCGGTCGTCGCCCCGATCGTCGGCAGCACGGGCCCGCTCGGCGCGATCGTCGCCTTCGCCTCCCCCGTGCGGGCCGGTCTCGTGCGGGCGACCGGGGAGGTGGCCGACTGGGTCGCCGCCCAGGTCGAGCTCGGCGAGCTCGACGCGTCGCGCGCGGCACTGGCCGAGGCCGAGGTGCGCGCGCTGCGGGCGCAGATCAGCCCGCACTTCATCTACAACTCGCTGAACGCGATCGCCTCGTTCATCAACACCGACCCCGCGCAGGCGCGCGAGCTCGTGCTCGAGTTCGCCGACTTCACCCGGTACTCTTTCCGCCGGCACGGCGACTTCACGACCGTCGCGGAGGAGCTGCGGTCGATCGACAGCTACCTGCGCCTCGAACGGGCCCGCTTCGGCGAGCGCCTGAAGGTGACCCTGCAGATCGCCCCCGAGGTGCTCTCGACGGTCGTGCCGTTCCTCTCGATCCAGCCGCTCGTCGAGAACGCCGTGCGGCACGGCCTCGAGTCGAAGGAGGGCGGCGGGCACATCACGATCACGGCCGCCGACGCCGGCGCGTTCGCCGAGATCAGCGTGGAGGACGACGGGGTGGGCATCGACCCCGAGGTGCTCGCCGGGGTGCTCGCCGGGGTCCCGGCCGGCGGCGAGCACGTCGGGCTCCGCAACGTCGACGCCCGGCTCCGCCAGGTCTACGGCGACGAGCTCGGCCTCGTGGTCGAGACCAACGTCGGCGCCGGCACGCTCGTGCGCATGCGGGTGCCGAAGTCGGGGCCCAGGCGGCCCTCGGCCGCATCGACCCCCGATGGGAGACTGGAACCATGATCTCCGTGCTCATCGCCGACGACGAGCAGCCCGCGATCGACGAGCTCGCCTTCCTGCTCGGGCAGGACCCGCGCGTCGGCGTGATCCACCAGGCGTCCTCGGGGGCCGAGGCGATCCGCCTGCTCACGCGCGAACCGGTCGACGCCGCCTTCCTCGACATCCACATGCCCGGGCTCACGGGCTTCGACCTCGCGCGGGCACTCGCCCGGTTCGAGCATCGACCCGTGCTCGTCTTCGTCACCGCCGACGAGGAGGGAGCCCTCGAGGCCTTCGACCTCGCCGCCGTCGACTACCTGCTGAAGCCCGTCCGCACCGAGCGGCTGCACCGCTCGGTGGGCCGAATCGTCGAGGCGCTGAAGGCGGGCGCTGCGAGCCAGACGACGGCCGGCGCACCGTCGGAGCCCGAGATGGTCGCGGTCACCCTCGGCGGCACGACGCGCATGATCCGGCGCGACGACGTGCGCTACGTGCAGGCGCAGGGCGACTACGCGCGGCTGCACACCGAGGAGGCGAGCTACCTCGTGCGGGTGCCCATGAGCGACCTCGAGCGGCAGTGGGCCGACGCCGGGTTCGTGCGCGTGCACCGCTCGTACCTCGTGTCGCTCGCCCACATCAACCGCATCCGGCTCGGCTCCGATCACCCGAGCGTCACGGTCGGCCAGGCCGAGCTGCCGGTGAGCCGCCGGCTGCTGCCGGCCCTCCGCGAGCGGCTCGACCAGACGATCATCCGCCCGAGGACGTAGCGTGACCGAGTCGCCCCGCGAGCGAGCGGATGCCGCGGGGCCGCCGCCGCGGGTCCGCGTCACCGCTCCGCGACCAGGCGGGGGCGGGGCATCCTCTCGGCCGCTGCCACCGCATGCGCGGGGCGGGCCGACGAGCGATATCGCGGGGGTCTACGTGCGCTCGCTGATCCGCTCGCAGTTGCGGCTCGCGATCGTGTTCGCGGTCGGCTTCGCGGTGGCCACGACCCTGTTCGTGCTCGCCATCGCGTTCGTGCCCGCCCTCGACTCGAGCTTCGTGTTCGGCGTTCCGGCGTCGTGGCTGCTGCTCGGCGTCGGGGTCTATCCCCTCGCGCTCACGGTCGCGGGGCTCTACGTGCGCGCCGCGGCACGCAACGAGGCACGCTACCGGTCGCTCACGGAGGCGGAGTGAACCCCGTCATCGGCTACTCGGCGATCGCCGCAGTGGCGCTCGCCTCGGCCCTCATCGGCTTCTACGGCCTGCGCGTCTCACGCACGACGAGCGACTTCTACGTCGCCTCGCGCACCGTGCGGCCGTGGTGGAACGCCTCGGCGATCGGCGGCGAGTACCTCTCAGCGGCGTCGTTCCTCGGCATCGCCGGACTCATCCTGCTGCAGGGCTCGGGCGGCCTCTGGTTCCCGATCGGCTACACGGCCGGATACCTCATGCTCCTGCTCTTCGTGGCGGCGCCCCTGCGCCGCTCGGGCGCCTACACGATCCCCGACTTCACCGAGGCGCGGCTCGAGTCGACGTGGGCGCGGCGCGTGACCTCGACGCTCGTCATCGTCGTCGGCTGGTTCTACATCGTGCCGCAGCTGCAGGGCGCGGCGCTCACGGTGCGGATCACGACGGGCCTGCCGTCGTGGGTGGGGTCGGTGGCGGTCGCGGTGCTCGTCGCGGTCATCGTCGCGGCGGGCGGCATGCGCTCGATCACCTTCGTGCAGGCGTTCCAGTTCTGGCTGAAGCTCACCGCGCTGGCCGTGCCGGTCGTCGCGCTGCTGCTCTTCGTCGGCGGCGGCGAGCCGCCCGCAGAGCTCGCCCCGGCGGAGGCCTTCCCTCCCACTGCCGGCCCCGCCGACCTCGATGTGTACCGCACCGTCTCGCTCATGGTGGCGCTGCTCCTCGGAACCCTCGGCCTGCCGCACGTGCTCGTGCGCTTCTACACGAACCCCGACGGGGTCGCGGCCCGGCGCACGACCGTCATCGTGCTCGCCCTCCTGTCGGTGTTCTACCTGTTCCCGACGGCGTTCGGCCTGCTCGGCCGGGCGTTCGCCCCTGACCTCGCGGCCTCCGGCGAGGCCGACGCGCTCATCCTGCTGCTGCCGGGGCGGCTCGTGCCGGGGGTCTGGGGCGAGCTGCTCACCGCGCTCGTCATCGCCGGCGCGTTCGGTGCGTTCCTCTCGACGTCGTCGGGGCTCGTCGTCTCGCTCGCCGGCGTGATCAGCCAGGACCTGCTCGGCGGCAGCGTGCGCGGGTTCCGCATCGCGGCCGTCGCCTCGTCGCTCATCCCGCTCGTCGTGGCGCTGTCGACCGAGTCGGCGGGTCTCGCAGGCAGCGTCGGGCTCGTCTTCGCCTTCACGGCGTCGACCCTCTGCCCCATGCTGATCCTCGGCATCTGGTGGCGCGGCCTCACTGCGCGCGGCGCGATCGCGGGCATGGTCACGGGCGCACTGCTCTCGGGCGGTGCCATCCTCGGCGGCCCGCTGCTCTCGACCGCCGTGCCGGCGCTCCGCCCGTTCCTCGAACAGCCGGCCGCGTGGACCGTGCCCCTCGCGGTGCTCGTGACCGTTGTGGTGTCCCGCAGCGACCGCCGTGCCGTGCCACGCGGCACTGACGCATTCCTCACCCGCCTGCACGTTCCCGAGCGCGGCTGACGGGCGGCTAGGCTGACTCGGTGCTCCTGCCCGTCGCCGTCTCCGTGCTCGTCGGCGCACTGGCGCAACGCATCACGGGCATGGGCTTCGCACTCATCGCCGCGCCCGCGCTCGTGATCCTGCTCGGCCCCTTCGACGGCGTCGTGCTCGTGAACCTCTGCGCCGTGCTCTCCTCGCTCCTCATCCTGCCGAGGGTGTGGAAGCTCGTCGACTGGAACAGGTTCGGATGGCTCGTCGTGCCGGCGCTCGTCGGCACCGCCATCGGCGCCCTCGTCGCTGCGCGCCTGCCCGGGCCGGTGCTCCAGCTCGGCGTCGGGGTCCTCGTCGTCGTCGCCCTCACCGTGTCGCTCCTCGTCACCCGCACCGACCACGTCGCGACGGGGCCCGTTCCGGCGATCGTCGCCGGCGCGGCATCCGGCTTCATGAACGCCTCGGCCGGTGTCGGAGGACCGGCGCTCAGCGTCTACGCGGTGGCCACGCGATGGCCGCAGGCCGGGTTCGCCGCCACCGCCCAGCCCTACTTCGTCGTGATCGGCGCGGCCTCGCTCGTCGGCAAGCTCGGTGCGACCGGGTGGGCGCTGCCCGAGCTCGAACCCGGCGCCTGGCCGCTCGTCATCGGGGCGCTGCTCGTCGGCCTCGGCCTCGGCGAGCTCCTGCACCGCCGCATCCCCCATCACGCCGCGCGCATCGCCGTGATCGTGATCGCGTATGCCGGCGGCGCCGCCGCGATCGTCGACGGCGCGCTGCAGCTCTGGGGCTAGGCGCCCGGGCGCACCTCGACCGGGCGGTCGCCGTACGCGGCGAGTCGCGCCTCGAGGCCGGCCCGCACCTCGGGCCACTCGTCGATGACGACCGAGTACACGGCGCTGTCGCGCCAGCTGCCGTCGGCCCGGCGCTTGTGGCGGCGCATGACCCCGTCGAGGCGGGCACCGAGCCTCTCGATCGCGGCGCGCGACCGCGTGTTGATCGCGTCGGCCTGGATCTTCACCCGGCCGAACCCGTTGCGGAACGCGAGGTCGAGCAGCAGCAGCTTCGCCTCGGGGTTGACCGCCGTGCCCCAGACGCCCGGGTCGTAGGCCGTCCACCCGATGTGCGTCGACTCGTTCGGCAGGTCGAAGTCGCCGAGCTTCGTGGCGCCGACCACCCGGCCGTCATCGGGGCCGCCGCGGAGCCGCACCGTCCACGGCATCGCCGACTCGTCGGCCGAGTAGTACGACCGCGCGAACGCGTCGTAGGCGACGGCGTCGGCTGGCAGCCCCTCGGGTCCTCCGCCGTATCCGCCGGCGAAGACCTCGGGACGGCAGAGCGCGCGATACAGCTCGGGGATGTCGGCGATGTCGAACGGGCTCAAGCGGATGAATCGGCCGACGAGGTCGTCGTCGGAGGGGCGCGTCGCAGTCACCATTCGAGTGTGCCACCTGTCGGCGACGCTCACGTGACCGTCAGCGACGAAGTGCTCCGGCTCGTTTCGCAGGCCTTCCACTCGACGGGCGGCGCCCATACGATGACCAGAGCACGACCACGTCGAAACGAAAGGTGGGGGCCATGGGTGCTCTGGACGACATCACGAAGAAGGCGCAAGACTTCATCGAAGAGAACAAGGACAAGATCTCCGAGGTGCTGAACAGCGAGCAGGCGGAGGACATCAGCGACAAGGTGCTCGACGGCGTGTCGGAGGCCGCGAAGAAGGTCGTTCCCGAGGAGCACCACGACAAGATCGACGGTGTCCGCGAGAACGTCGACGGCGCGATCGGCACCGAGAAGTAGCTTCGCGAGACGCAGGGGGCGGATGCCACGGG
>NZ_JBHURI010000123.1:0-7807 GCF_042673425.1 Agromyces sp. NPDC056965
CCCCGGTGCGGGGCATCCGCTCTGCTCTCGTTCTCGTTCTCTCGTGCTCCCATTCGGTCCGGCCGCAGCCGGGGCGCGGCTCAGTCGTCGATCGCCGACCAGCGCTTCAGGAAGGTCGCGAGCTCCTCGCGCGACGTCGCCGCCGCGGGGCGGAACGCGCCGCTCACGGTGGTGAGACGCTCGGCGGCGACCCACTCGATCGCCCGGAAGAACGACGACCCGACCGCGACGTCGCTGAACGTCGCTTTGGCGGGCGCGGTGAACGACGGCGCCGACGCCCGGTAGAGGAAGGCGGCGAGGTGCTGGCGCGTCAGCTTGTCGTCGGGTCCGAAGCTGCCGCTGGCTGCGGTGCCGCCGACGCTGACGAGATACTCGACCGCCGTGAACGCCACGTGATCGGCCGGAACATCGGCGAACGTCGGCACCGCGGGCACCTCGAACTCGGGCGAACCGGCGAGCCGGTACAGCGCGATCGCGATGACGCCGCGCGTCGCAGGAGCCTTCGGATCGAACCGCACGATGCCGTCGTCGCCGCGGATCCCGGCGATGACGCCGGCGCCACCCGCCCAGCGCACGTTGTCGGTGTGACCGCCGGCCGTCAGGTCGGCGAACCGTGGCGCAAGGGGCGCCGTCGCCTCGGACGTGGCCGCGACGGGCTCCGCTCCCGGGCGCGTCCCGGTGACGGTGACCGCGAGCGCCACGCCCTCGAGGGCGTCGCCCGGCACCAGTTCGGTTCCCGTCGCGTCGGCGAGCGGCTGGCCGTCGGCGAGCCACTGGTAGGCGAGCTCAGCGCCGTCGCCCCAGTCGCCCGCGTCGACCGTGAACGCCTGGCCGACCTGCGCAATGCCGTTCACCGTCGGAGTCGGCGCCGGCTCGGGCTCGGGGGCCGTCCGCGTCATGACGGCGTTGATGCCCGTGAACGCGCCGCCGTTCGGCGCCTCGAGCACGGTGGCCGCTTCTCGGGTCGGCGCGTTCTCCCAGTACTGCGTGGCGTAGGGCACGGCCGCATCGCTCCGGTCGGCGAACTCGACGACGTAGTTGCCCGGGGGCAGGCCGCCCATCCGGAACGAGATGTCGTCGCCGGCTCCGCTGACCTGCTCGGGCTCGGCCCACACGCCGGGGGCGCGTTCGAACAGCAGGCGCAGGCTCGCCCCGGTCGCCGGTCCGCCGTGCTCGTCGATGATGCTGCCGGCGATCTGCACGCCCGGCGCGGCCTCGACGTCGACGCCCGGGGTCACGGCGTCCGCAGTGACCGCGGCCACGGCCGCCTCGTCCTGGAAGAATCCGCCGCCGTAGTAGGTCTTCGCCCAGTTCGCGCTCGACGAGCCGTATGACATCACGGTGTACTCGCCGGGCGCCAGGCCCGACACCTCGTACGCTCCGGAGGCGTCGGCCTGTTCGAAGACGACCGTCTCCCACACGCCACTCGAGTTCTTGCGGAGCACGTCGAGGTAGGCCTGCGCCGACGGCACGCCGCCCGTCTCGGCACGCTCGGTCAGGTTGCCGGTGAGCGTGCCGCCGGCCGTGAGGTTCGCGTCGACGGCCTCGGCGACGTCACCGGGGCTGAGGTCGAGGTGGGTCGATGATGCGCGGTCGACCGCCCCCTGCCAGTACTGGTGCGCCCATTCGCCGTCGAAGTCGGAGAAGCCGACGACGTACTCGCCCGCTTCGAGGCCCGCGAGGCGGTAGGTCCCGTCGGCGGCCGTCACGGTCTTCACCGTCGCGACGTAGTCGTCGGACGAGCCCGCGTACGAAGCGGCGACCTCGACGCCTTCGACCGGAGCGCCGTCGGCGGAGACGGTGCCCTCGATGACGGCGCCGGCGTTCAGCTCGAAGTCGGCGGCGAACGACTGCCCGCCGACGAGCGCGACGCGAGCCGCGGCATCCTCGTCGTACACGTCCTGCCAGTACTCGTCGACGAGCTCGGACTCGCTCCCCCAGCCGGGCCCGGCCTTGAAGACGTACTCGCCCGACGGCAGGCCCGTGATCGTGTAGCTGCCGTCGGCGGCGACGGATGCGCCGCCGCGCGTGGAGTTCAAGTCGGACGAGAGGTACGCGTAGGCGTACCCGCCCGAGACCGGCTGACCGGCCTCGTCGACGACTCGGCCCGAAACGGTCGCGCCGAGCTCGAGGGTCGGCTCGATGTTCGCCGCTTCGCCGGCGGCCACGGTGATGTCGGTCGCGGTCTCGAAGGTGCCGGCAGCGTCCCAGTACTCGTAGACGTACTGCGCGGTCTGCGCCTGCGGGTTGATCGAGGCCCGATACGTGCCGGGGGCGAGGTTCTCGATCGAGAAGGTGCCATCGACCGCGGTCACCCCCTCCGTGCCCTCGCCCCAGAGCAGGTTCCAGCAGTCGCGCTGCTCCAGCGGGTCGAAGTCGGGGTCGCAGAGGAAGAGCTGCACGCGCACGCCCTCGAGCGGCGCGCCGGCCTCTCCGGTCACGACGCCGGCGATGGACCCGGTCGTCTCGGGCTCCGCGGCGTACGCGGGCGACGCGACGCCGGCGAGGCCGACGAGCATGGCGAACGCGCCGAGGATGCCGGTGAGCCGCCGCCGGCGCGGGACCGGTGGGGATTCAGGAGTGTGCGGGTGCATCGGGATCCTTCCGTGAGCGCCGGGAGTGACGGCGTTCCCCACGGTACGAAACGGAGACGTGCGTCCGCTATGGGCAGAACTCCCCGTCGGTCCGGACCCGCGAGGCTGCGAGCCCGCACCGGACATGCCGCGCACACGACGAAAGGGGCGCCCAGGGAAACCCTGGACGCCCCTTTCGGTGAAGCGTGAAGCTACTGCCTACCAGCTCGACTTGGTGATGCCGGGCAGCTCGCCACGGTGCGCCATGTCGCGGAAGCGGACACGCGAGACACCGAACTTGGTGAGCACACCACGGGGGCGGCCGTCGATGGCGTCACGCGAGCGCAGGCGAACCGGCGACGCGTTGCGGGGAAGCTTCTGCAGGCCCTTGCGAGCGGCCTCACGGCTCTCGTCGGTGCCGTTCGGGTCGATGAGCGCCTTCTTCAGCTCGAGACGCTTCGCGGCGTACCGCTCGACGATGACCTTGCGCTGGTCGTTGCGTGCGATCTTGCTCTTCTTCGCCATGTCTTAGCGCTCCTCTCGGAAGTCGACGTGCTTGCGCACTACAGGGTCGTACTTCTTGAGCACGAGGCGGTCGGGGTTGTTGCGGCGGTTCTTGCGGGTCACGTAGGTGTACCCGGTGCCGGCGGTCGACCGAAGCTTGATGATCGGCCGGATGTCCTGTGCCTTCGCCATTAGAGCTTCACCCCACGTGCCTGCATGTCCTTGACCACTGCCTCAATGCCACGAGCGTCGATCACCTTGATGCCCTTGGCGGACACGTTGATGGTGATGCTGCGACGCAGCGACGGCACGAAATAGGTCTTCTTCTGCACGTTCGGGTCGAAGCGGCGCTTCGTCCGGCGGTGCGAGTGCGAGATGTTGTGCCCGAAGCCGGGAACGGCTCCAGTCACCTGGCACACTGCTGCCATTGGTTTCCTCCAATACCGAGGGGCGGATGCCCCTCCCAAGGTCTCTTGTCTGCTGACCCTCCCCATGCGGAAGCCCGCGATTTCTCGCGTGGTTTCGATGGGGATTGTCGCGGCATGGGCAGTGGAAGTGCCCAGCCAACGAGCCAGCTTACCAGATGGGGCGCCGGCGGCCGAACCGAGCGGATGCCGCAGCCGCACCCGGCAGGGACGATCCTGCGTCACTCGCCCCAGACCGGCCCCACGACCCGTTCATGCCGCTGGAGCGGGCGGCGCGACAGCACCGCCGCGACGAAGAAGCAGAGCGCGCCCAGCAGCGTGCCGAGGTTCGCCCAGAACTGGCTCACGAAGTCACCGGTGACCGGCGACACGTAGGCACCCACGGCCGACACGGCGAACGCCACCGAGCCGATCATGTTCAACCACGTGCCGTGCCAGGTGCGGGCATGCGAGTCCCAGAGCGCGAGTCGATGCCGGGTCGCCACGACCGCCAGCGCACTGGACACGAGGAAGGCGATGGAGCCGACCGCATCCGGTCGCCACCCCGCGCCGAGCCTCTCGGGCGCGGCGATCGCAGCGGCGAGCGCGACACCGGTGCTCACGTTGAAGCTGAGCGTCCCGGCGAACTGGACGGCGGCCGACCACCAGTCGGCGCGATCCGCCGTGTTCGTGCGGCGCCGCGGCGGACGGCGGCCGCTGAGGCCCAGCTGGATGAACGCCGCAGCGGTGAAGAACAGCGAGCCGACGAAGAACGTGATGCCGACCATGACGGCGCCGACCCAGTCCGCGTAGGCGGGGAAGGCCCCCGCCATGAAGCAGAGTGAACCGATCGCGAATCCCCATGCCTCGCGGCGAAGGCGCAGCGGGGTCCTGTCGGCGCCCGTGGCGGGATCCGGCGGGCGTCGATCGTTCGCGCTTCCGTCGGTCATGGCCACGCGCCTCTCGTCCCGGGTGCCGGGCGCCACCCGCCCGATCCCACTGTAGCCACGCACCCTTGACGCCCATCGGGGTTCGCGCCACACTCGGGGTTTGGGCCGTCCACTGGGGGGTGACACCCTGCGCTGTCGTCTCGGACGCGCCCATGTTCATGCACGACGAAGCAGAACACGGGGGGGGTCCACCATGACCGACAACAAGCCACGATCGCACTCCGGCAGCGGCGACAACGCTCCGATCACTCCGGATCGTTCGCGTCACGCGTTCTCCGGCATCGGGGACAGCACGCAGTTGAATCCGATCTTCGCGCGGGAGGGAGAGGCCACCGACTTCCCGGTGGACCGCCTCCCCGACGGCGAGTCGCTGCCTGAGACCGCCTACCAGATCGTGCACGACGAGGCCATGCTCGATGGCAACGCCCGCCTGAACCTGGCGACGTTCGTCGGCACGTGGATGGATTCGTTCGCGTCGAAGCTCTACGCGGAGACCGCCGACAAGAACATGATCGACAAGGACGAGTACCCGCAGACGGCGGCCATCGAGACCCGATGCTGGAAGATGATCGCCAGCCTCTGGAACGCGCCGAGCGCTGAAGGCGCCATCGGCACCTCCACCATCGGCTCGTCGGAGGCGTGCATGCTCGGCGGGCTCGCGCTGAAGCGGCGCTGGCAGATCGCCCGTCGCGCCGAGGGCAAGTCGACCGAGAAGCCGAACCTCGTGCTCTCGAGCGCGGTGCAGGTGTGCTGGGAGAAGTTCTGCAACTACTGGGACGTCGAGGCCCGATACGTTCCGATCAGCGACGAGCACAAGGTGCTCGACGGCCACGACCTCGACAAGTACGTCGATGAGAACACGATCGGCGTCGTCGCGATCATGGGCGTGACCTACACGGGCATGTACGAGCCGGTCGCCCAGATCTCGAAGGCACTCGACGCGATCCAGGAGAAGACCGGGCTCGACGTGAAGATCCACGTCGACGGGGCATCCGGCGGCATGATCGCGCCCTTCCTCCAGCCCGAGCTCGAGTGGGACTTCCGTGTCGACCGGGTCGTGTCGATCAGCACCTCGGCGCACAAGTACGGGCTCGTCTACCCGGGCCTCGGCTGGGTGGTCTGGCGCACGGTCGGCGACCTGCCGAAGGACCTCGTGTTCGACGTCACCTACCTCGGCGGCCACATGCCCACCTTCGCGCTGAACTTCTCGCGACCGGGCGCGCAGGTGCTGCTGCAGTACTACCTCTTCCTCCGCCTCGGGTGGGACGGGTACCGCAAGGTGCAGCAGGCGTCGCAGGATGTCGCGGTGTACCTCTCGGGCGAGATCGCGAAGATGGACGCGTTCGAGCTCTGGAACGACGGCACCGACATCCCGGTCTTCGCGTGGCAGCTCAAGAAGGGCCACACCGACAAGTGGAACCTGTACCACCTGTCGGAGCGCCTCCGCCTGAAGGGCTGGCTCATCCCCGCCTACCCCATGCCCGACGACCTCTCCGACCTCGTGGTGCAGCGCATCGTCGTGCGCAACGGACTCAGTCGGAACCTCGCGGAGTCGCTCCTCCTCGACATCCAGGAGGCCACCGAGTTCCTCGACGCCCTCGAGTCGCCGATGCCGATCGAGGGCCAAGTGTCCTCGTTCACGCACTAAGGGGGGACCATGACCGACATCAAGGACTCGGCCGCCACCTCCCCCGGGTCACCGGCACCGCGGCGGGCCGACGGCACCATCGCGCCGTCGCCCGAGCACGTGAAACCGCATCCGTTCGAGAAGGTGCCGCACAAGCCGGCGATCGGCGCACCGGGCGTCACCTCGCAGAAGTTCATGTCGCTCATGCAGCTGGCGATCCTGACCGTCGTCGCGGTCGCCTCGCTGCGGAGCCTCCCGGCCATGGCCGGCTACGGGCTCGGGTCGATCACGCTGTTCGTCATCCCCGCGATCCTCTTCCTCGTCCCGACGGCGCTCGTCGCCGCCGAACTCGCGACCGGATGGAAGGGCGGCGTGTTCACGTGGGTGCGCGAGGCGTTCGGCGGCAAGTGGGGGTTCCAGGCGATCTGGCTGCAGTGGGTGCAGAACGTCGTCTGGTACCCGACGCAGATCGCGTTCATCGCGGCGTCGCTCGCCTTCGTGTTCCTCGACCCGAACCTCGCGAACTCCGGGCTCTACACCGCGATCGTCATCCTGGTGCTGTACTGGTTCTCCACCTTCATCACGCTGAAGGGCGGGAACCTGTTCGCGAAGGTCGGCTCGTGGAGCGGTCTCGCCGGAACGATCTTCCCGGGCCTGCTGCTGATCGTCTTCGGCATCATCTGGGTCTCCACCGGCCAGACCAGCCAGATCCCGCTCACGGCGGCGTCGGTGATCCCGCCGTTCACGGGGCTCGCCTCGATCGTGCTCATCGTGTCGAACGTGCTCGCGTACGCCGGCATGGAGGTGAACGCGGTGCACGCCAACGACCTGAAGAACCCGGGCAAGGAGTACCCGAGGACGGTGCTCATCGCGTCCATCCTGATCCTCGGCATCTTCATCGTGCCGACGATCGCGATCGGCCTGGTCGTGCCGTCCGACAAACTGGGGCTGACGACCGGCATCAACCTCGCGTTCCAGGCGTACTTCGACTCCTTCGGAGTGTCCTGGCTGACACCGGTGCTGTCGCTGCTCATCGCGCTGGGTGCATTCGCCTCGGTCGTCACGTGGATCGCGGGTCCGTCGCGCGGTCTCCTCGCGGCCGCGCGAAGCGGATACCTCCCGGTGTTCCTGCAGAAGCGCAACAAGGCGGGCGTCCAGGTCGGCATCCTCACCGTGCAGGGCATCGTCGTGACGCTGCTCGCATCGCTGTTCCTCTTCGTGCCGAACATCAACACGGCGTTCATCCTGCTCGTCGACATGGCGGCGGCGCTCTACCTCATCATGTACATGATGATGTTCGCCGCGGCCATGCGGCTGCGGGCGAAGCAGCCGCACGTCGTGCGCACCTACCGGGTTCCCGCGATGTACGTGATCGCGACGATCGGGTTCATCGCCTGCCTGGCGGCCTTCATCCTCGGCTTCATCCCGCCGGAAGGGTTCGGCGGCGGTGCGCCCGGCTGGACCTACCCCGTGCTGGTCGGAGTGGTCGTGCTCGCGTTGGGGGTGCCGCCCCTCATCTTCTATGCGGTGCGGAAGCCGTCATGGGACCAGCGCACCGCTGAGGAGAAGACGACGTTCGACGACGTGCTCGTGAACCCGCCGGCCGCCGCGGAGCCGTCGAAGGCCGCGGCCCCGCCCGGCGCGGCGAGCGGCGGAACGCCCACGCCCGGAGGGTAGGCCCTCGACGCTCGGAGACGAGCGAGGCGGGTGAACGGAAGGGGCGGATGCCGCGGCATCCGCCCCCTCTCG
>NZ_JBHURI010000124.1:0-7796 GCF_042673425.1 Agromyces sp. NPDC056965
GCCTCCGTTCAGCGCTGCGAAGCGCGAAGCCTCAGAACCAGAGGGCGAGCTCGCGCTCGGCCGACTCGACCGAGTCGGAGCCGTGCACGAGGTTCTGCTGCACCTTGAGGCCCCAGTCGCGACCGAAGTCGCCGCGGATCGTGCCGGGTGCCGCCGTCGTGGGGTCGGTCGTGCCCGCCAGCACCCGGAAGCCCTCGATCACGCGGTTGCCGGCGACGCGCATCGCCACGATGGCACCCGACTCCATGAACTCGATGAGCGGCTCGTAGAAGGGCTTGCCCTCGTGCTCGGCGTAGTGACGGGCGAGCAGCTCGCGGTCGGGCTGCACGAAGCGGATGTCGACGAGCGAGTACCCCTTGGCCTCGATGCGGCGGAGGATCTCTCCCGTGAGGTTGCGCGCGACGCCGTCGGGCTTGACGAGCACGAGGGTCTCTTCGATGGGGGTGGTCATTGCTGTTCCTTCCATTGCGCGGCCGCTGCCGCTCGTTCTCGGTCGATACGTGCGCCGGTCACCATGCAGTACCACCACATGCCGCCGAAGAGCGCCCCCACGACGAACATCGCGGGGTTGAGGAAGCCCGACGCGAGGATGAGCACCTGGATGACCCAGCCGAGCGTGTACGCCCAGTTGAACCGCAGGAGCCCGATCGTCGCGATCAGGGCGAGGATGATGACGCCGCCGGCCGCGAGGGCGACCCACGACGGCAGCGAGCCCTCGACGCCGCCCTGGGAGAGACCCCAGATGACGAGCGCCGCGAGGAACACCACGATGACCTCGAAGCCGAGCACGATGGCGGCGAGGCTCTGACGGATGGAGCGCAGGGGTGCGACGGGTGCGTCGGCGGCGGTGTCTCCGGATGCCGCGGCAGCCGCGTCGTCGGGTTCGGGCATGGACGTCGAGTCGCTCACGAGCGCCCCCATTCACGGTCCGCGGCGATGGCGATGGCCTCGCCGACGAGCACGATCGAGCCCGTCACCACGACGGCGCGCTTCGGCGCCTCGGTCGCCCACTTCCGCGCGTCGTCGAGTGCGTCGAGCAGGTCGTCGTACTGGTGCACCTTGTCCTCGTTGCTCCAGCCGACGGCGGCGAGGGCGAGTTCGTCGACGGGGATCGAGCGTTCCGACGACGAGGTGGTGATGTTGAACCGCTCGACGGCGCCGTCGAGCGCCGTGATGATGCCCTTCGCGTCCTTGTCGCGCAGCACTCCGACGACCGCGACGATCTCGTCGAAGTCGAAGTACTCGTCGAGTGCCGCGACGAGCGCGCGCGCGCCGTGGGGGTTGTGGGCGGCGTCGACGAGCACGGGGGGCTCGGTGCCGACCATCTGCAGGCGCCCGGGCGAGGTCACCGCGCCGAGGCCCTGCTGCAGCACCTCGTCGGCCATGCGCATCGTGCCCGCCCCGAGGAACGACTCGACCGCGGCGATCGCCACGGCGGCGTTCTCGGCCTGGTGGCGGCCGAAGAGCGGGAGCGCGAGGTCGCGGTACTCCCCCGCGAGGCCCTTCACCGAGATGAGCTGGCCGCCGACGGCGACACGGGAGTCGAGCACCGCGAACGCGCCGCCCTCGACGGCGAACGTGCCGCCCCGCTCGGCGGTGACGTCGCGCAGCACCGTCAGCGCCTCGGGCGACTGGAACGCCGTGACGACGGCGGCCTCGGGCTTGATGATGCCGGCCTTCGTGCGGGCGATCCGCTCGATCGTGCTGCCGAGCGCCGACTCGTGGTCGAGGTCGATCGGCGTGAACACGGCCACCTGGCCGTCGGCCACGTTCGTCGAGTCCCACTCGCCGCCCATGCCGACCTCGAGCACGACGACATCGACCGGGGCGTCGGCGAAGCACGCGAACGCGAGTGCCGTGAGCGCCTCGAAGAAGGTCAGGCGGGGCGTACCGGCCGCTTCGAGCTCGGCGTCGACGATGGCGATGAACGGCTCGATCTCCTCCCAGTTGCGGGCGACCGCCTCATCGGAGACGGGCTCGCCGTCGATGAGGATGCGTTCGGTGAACCGCTCGAGGTGCGGGCTCGTCATGAGGCCCGTGCGAAGGCCGCCGGCACGCAGGATCGACTCGATCATGCGACTCGTCGAGGTCTTCCCGTTCGTGCCGGTGATGTGGATCACCGGGGCCGCTCGATGCGGGTCGCCGAGGATCTCCACGGCCCGCCGCGTGGCGTCGAGCCGTCGTTCGGGGGCGGCCTCGCCGACCCGTTCGAGCAGGCTGCGGTAGACGGCGTCGGCCGCATCCGCGAAGTCGAGTTCGTCGGTCATGCCTTCGCCACCTCCACGGTCAGTCGAGAGGACTCGCCGACCGTCTTCGCCTCGTCGCCGGGGGCCCCGGCGATCACGGTCAGTTCGATCGCGAGCGTCTCGCCGGCGATGAGCTCGCGGTGGCGCTCGGCTGCCGCGGCTCCGGTCTCGTCGAGCGTGAGCGTCAGGTGAACGCGGTCGCCGACCTCGAGGCCGGCCGCCTTGCGCGCTTCCTGCACGGCGCGAACGACGTCGCGCGCGAGGCCCTCGGCCTCGAGCTCGGGGGTCGTCGCCGTGTCGAGGATCACGAACCCGCCGTCGGCGAGCAGCGCGAGCGCGCTCGATCCGTCGCCCGCACCGCCGGCCTCGAGCACGAGGTCGTACTCCCCCGCCTCGAGTGCGATGCCGCCGGCGACGACCTGGTCGCCGTCGACGTTCCAGTCGCCCGAACGGGCGGCCTGGAGCGCCTGCTGCACGGTCTTGCCGAGTCGCGGTCCGGCGGCGCGCGCGTTGACGGTGAGTCGCTTCGTGACCCCGAAGCGCTCGGCGCTCGAGCCGTCGAGCGTGACGAGCTCGACCGCCTTGACGTTCAGTTCGTCGCGCAGGATCGCTTCGAACGGCGCGAGTGCGGCGGCATCCGTCGCGACGACCGTGAGGCGCGCGAGCGGGAGCCGGACCCGGCGACCCGACTGCTTGCGCAGCGAGAGCGCGGCGGAGCTGATCTCGCGCACCGAGTCCATCGCGGCGACGAGCTCGTGGTCGACCGGGAAGGCAGCGGCGTCGGGCCAGTCGGCCAGGTGCACGCTGCGCCCGCCGGTCAGCCCGCGCCAGATCTGCTCGGAGACGAGCGGCAGCAGCGGCGCCGAGAGGCGCGTGAGCGTCTCGAGCACCGTGTACAGCGTGTCGAACGCCTCGCCGCCCGAGCCGTCTTCGCCGACCCCGGCCCAGAAGCGGTCGCGCGAGCGGCGCACGTACCAGTTCGTCAGCACGTCGCCGAAGTCGCGCAGCTTCGCCGCCGCGAGCGGCGAGTCGAACGCCTCGAAGTCGGCCGTGACGTCGGTGACGAGCTCGCCGAGCTTCGCGAGCAGGTACCGGTCGAGCACGTCGGTCGAATCGGTGCGAGCGGATGCCTCGTAGCCGCCGTCCCGCGCCGAGTTGGCGTAGAGCGAGAAGAAGTACCAGGTGCTCCAGAGCGGCAGCATGAACTGCCGCACGCCCTCGCGGATGCCCTCCTCGGTGACGATGAGGTTGCCGCCGCGCAGCACGGAGCTCGACATGAGGAACCAGCGCATCGCGTCGGAACCGTCGCGCTCGAACACCTCGGAGACGTCGGGGTAGTTGCGCAGCGACTTCGACATCTTCTGCCCATCGCTGCCGAGCACGATGCCGTGGCTCACGACGTTCGAGAACGCGCGCCGGTCGAACAGCGCCGTCGAGAGCACGTGCATGACGTAGAACCAGCCGCGCGTCTGCCCGATGTACTCGACGATGAAGTCGGCGGGGTTGTGGCTGTCGAACCACTCCTGGTTCTCGAACGGGTAGTGCACCTGCGCGAACGGCATCGAGCCCGAGTCGAACCAGACGTCGAAGATGTCGGGGATGCGCCGCATCATCGAGCGACCGGTGGGGTCGTCGGGGTTCGGGCGCACGAGCTCGTCGATGTACGGGCGGTGCAGGTCGGGTTCGCGGTCGGGGTTGACCGGCAGACGGCCGAAGTCGCGCTGGAGCTCCTCGAGCGAGCCGTACACGTCGATGCGCGGATACTCGGGGTCGTCGCTCTTCCAGACCGGGATGGGCGAGCCCCAGTAGCGGTTGCGGCTGATCGACCAGTCGCGGGCGCCGGCGACCCACTTGCCGAACTGGCCGTCCTTGACGTTGTCGGGCACCCAGTTGATGTCCTGATTCAGCTCGCCCATGCGGTCGCGGAACTCGGGCACGCGGATGAACCAGCTCGAGACGGCCTTGTAGATGAGCGGGTTGCGGCAGCGCCAGCAGTGCGGGTACGAGTGCTCGTAGCTCGCCTGGCGGAGCAGGCGCCCCTCGGCCTTCAGCAGCTGGGTGAGCGGCTTGTTCGCGTCGCTCCACAGGAGCCCGGCGACATCCGTCACCGCCGGCAGGAACCGGCCGCCCTCGTCGAGCGAGATGATGACCGGGATGCCCGCGGCCTCGGAGATCTTCTGGTCCTCCTCGCCGTAGGCCGGGGCCTGGTGCACGATGCCGGTGCCGTCCTCGGTCGTGACGTAGTCGGCGACGAGGATGCGCCAGGCGTTCTGCAGGCCGTGCTCCTCGACGTCGGCGTAGTAGTCGAAGAGGCGGTCGTAGGCCACACCCTCGAGTTCGCTGCCGCGCACCGTGCGCGAGACGGCCGCGCGCGCGTCGTCGGCGGACTCGTAGCCGAGCTCCTTCGCGTAGTTGCCGACGAGGTCGATCGCCAGCAGGTACTCGCCGCCGAGCACCTCGGTGTCGGATGCCGCGGCGCCCGTCTCGGGCGAGCCGACCTCTTCGCGCAGCACCGTCGCATCGGGCGTGCCGTTCGGTCCGGCGGGCACGACGGCGTACTCGATGTCGGGGCCGACCGCGAGGGCGAAGTTCGTCGGCAGGGTCCACGGCGTCGTCGTCCACGCGAGGGCGCGCACGGCGGTGAGCCCGAGCGACTCGGCCTTCGCGCCGACGAGCGGGAACGTGACGGTGACGGTCTGGTCCTGGCGCATCTTGTAGACGTCGTCGTCCATGCGCAGCTCGTGGTTCGACAGCGGCGTCTGGTCGCGCCAGCAGTACGGCAGCACGCGGTAGCCCTCGTAGGCGAGGCCCTTCTCGTGCAGCGTCTTGAACGCCCAGATGACGCTCTCCATGAAGGTCACGTCGAGCGTCTTGTAGTCGTGCTCGAAGTCGACCCAGCGTGCCTGGCGGGTGACGTACTCCTGCCACTCCTTGGTGTAGCGGAGCACGGCGTCGCGAGCGGCCTGGTTGAAGGCCGCGATGCCCATCTCCTCGATCTCGCTCTTGTCGGTGATGCCGAGCTGGCGCTCGGCCTCGAGCTCGGCGGGCAGGCCGTGGGTGTCCCAGCCGAAGCGGCGGTGCACCTGCTTGCCGCGCATGGTCTGGAACCGCGGGAAGAGGTCCTTCGCGTAGCCCGTCAGCAGGTGGCCGTAGTGCGGCAGGCCGTTGGCGAACGGCGGGCCGTCGTAGAAGACCCATTCGGGAGCGCCCTCGCGCTGGTCGATCGAGGCCTGGAACGTGCCGTCGGCCTTCCAGAAGGCCAGCACGTCGCGCTCGACGGCGGGGAACTCTGGTGAGGGGGCGACACCGTGGTCGTCTGGGGTACGGGGGTACACGCTCGCTCCTTGCGGGGACGGATGCTCTCACGAGGACGCCGGTGCTCGATCGAGCGCCGCCGCGGTACCACCTCGCTTGCGAATCGCGCCGTGCGGCCGACTCGCCCCTCATTGCCGGCTGTGACGGGCCGCCCCGTTCGGTTCTACTGCCGAGCGGATGCCGCGTGGCGCCCGTTCGGGTTCTTCCGAAGACTCCCCGGTGATGGCCGGATCGATGTCGATTGTCTTCACGACCCCTGCGCCGGCCAGTGGCCGGACCGGTGTCGCTGCCGTCAAGACTACCGCGTCGGCATGGGACGGAGCACGCCCGAGGCGCGAGGCGCCGAGCGATACGCCTCGCTCACGAGGGCGAGGAGCGCCGCCTCGGGCAGCTCGTGGTCCTTCGCCTCGTCGACGAGGTCGTAGACGGCGCCGGCGAGGGCGGCGTGGCCGCCGATGCGCACGGCGACGACCGCGCCCCGACCGCGGTGGAGCTCGATGAGGCGTTCGTCGCGCAAGCGGTGGTAGGCGCGGAGCACCGTGTGCACGTTGACGCCGAGGGAATCGGCGAGCTCCCGTGACGCCGGGAGGCGCTCGCCGCCAGACAGCCGACCGTCGATGATCGAGGCCCGGAGGCCGGAGGCGAGCTGCTCGAAGAGCGGTGCGTCGAGGGTCGGATCGAGGCGGATCAGCATCTTCAAAGTCTATTGTTCTAGTGAAATTCGAACAAGTTGCTTGTCGCAGCATCGCGGCGGTGTCAGGATGTGTGCGGTCTTCGCGACCGCCTCACCCGCCGCCGCTTCCATCCGGCGCTCTCCCAAGGAATGACTGTGACCGCCACCACCCCCGCCGTCGAACCGGCCCCCACCGCCAGCCCCGCCCGCCGCGTGGCCTGGGCGTCGATGATCGGCACCTCGCTCGAGTCGTTCGACTTCTACGTGTTCGCGTACTTCACGGCCTTCTTCACCGGACCGCTGTTCTTCGAACCGCTCGGCGAGTTCGGCGCGACCCTCGCCTCGTTCTCGACGATCGCGCTCGCGTTCATCGTCCGACCGATCGGCGCCGTGGTCTTCGGCCACATGGGCGACCGGCTCGGCCGACGCGCGACCCTCCTCTGGACGGTCGCGGTGATGGGCGTCGCGACGGGCCTCATCGGCCTCCTGCCCACGTATGCGCAGGCCGGTTGGATCGGCGCCATCCTGCTCGTGCTGCTGCGCGTCATCCAGGGCCTCTCCCTCGGCGGCGAGTGGGGCGGATCGATCCTCCTCGCGACCGAGCACTCCGGATCGGTGAAGCGCGCCTTCTACGCCGCGATCCCCCAGCTCGGGTCCCCCGTCGGCTCGATCCTCTCGGCCGTGCTCTTCATCGTCATGACGCTCGTGCTCCCGGCCGAGGAGATCGTGGCCTGGGGCTGGCGGATCCCCTTCCTCCTCGCGTTCCCGCTCCTGCTGGTCTCGCTCTACCTGCGCTGGTCGATCGACGAGACGCCGGTGTTCCGCGAGGTCGTCGCCGAGGGCCGCCGCGACCGAGTGCCCTTCGTCACGATGTTCGCTCGTCGCCCCGTCGCGATCGTCGTCGCGATCGGCGCCGCCCTCCTCGGCATCGGCTCGTACTCGCTCATGAACACCTACACGATCAACTACGGAGCGGTGCAGCTCGGATTCAGCTTCCAGGACCTGCTCGTCGCGACCACGATCGGCGGCCTCCTGCAGCTCGTCACCATCCCGCTCTTCGGCGCGTGGGCGAGTCGCATCGGCTCGGCGCAGGTCGTGGCATGGGGTGCGCTCGGCACGCTCCTGATCACCTTCCCGATGTACTTCCTGCTGCAGTTCGCGACGTTCCCGATCCTTGTCGGCACCATGATCATCGGCGGCATCCTGCCCACGATGTCGTGGGCGGCGCTCGGCGGTCTCATGAACGACCTGTTCCCCGATCACTTCCGGTACTCGGCACTCTCGGTGTCGTACGCGATCGCGGCGACCGTCGCCGGGTTCGTGCCGCTCGTCACCGTGGCGATCGGCGAGGCCACCGGCTACGCCTGGTGGCACCCGGGCATCGTGCTCGCCCTGCTCTCGGTGCTGACGCTCGTCGCGGCGTACGCCGCCGCTCGCATGCGGAAGGCGCCCGAGGTCGGCGAGATCGACGACGCCGCGCCCGAGCCCGCCACCGTCTGGTCGATCGACGAGACGCCGGTGTTCCGCGAGGTCGTCGCCGAGGGCCGCCGCGACCGAGTGCC
>NZ_JBHURI010000125.1:0-7556 GCF_042673425.1 Agromyces sp. NPDC056965
GAGCGGATGCCCCGGGGCATCCGCTCGCTTCGTCGTTTCCGGCCGCTCAGTCCGTTCCGCGACCGAGTCGACTCGGCCACCAGATGGTCCGGCCGATGTCGTAGGCGAGCGCGGGCACGAGGAGGGTGCGCACCAGGAAGGTGTCGAGCAGCACGCCGAAGGCGACGATGAACGAGATCTGCGCGAGGAACAGGATCGGCAGCACGCCGAGCGCCGCGAACGTCGCCGCGAGCACGAGACCTGCCGAGGTGATCACGCCGCCGGTGAGCCGTACACCCCGGATGATTCCGGAGCGCGTGCCGAACCGCAGGGATTCCTCGCGCACCCGGGTCATCAGGAAGATGTTGTAGTCGACGCCGAGGGCGACGAGGAACACGAATCCGAAGAGCGGCACCGACGGGTCCGCTCCGGGGAAGTGGAACACGTGCTCGAACACGAGGGCCGAGACGCCGAGCGCCGCCGTGAACGAGAGCACCACGCTGCCGATCAGGATGAGCGGCGCCACGATGGACCGCAGCAGGAGCATCAGGATCACGAGGATCGCGGCGAGCACGAGCGGGATCACGAGCGTGCGGTCGGCGATCGCCGCCGCGTTCGTGTCGAGCGCGACCGCGGTCTGCCCGCCCACGAGCACGTCGGTGCCGACCTCGTCGAGGTTCGAACGGAGCTGCTCGACGGTGGCCTCCGCCTCGAGGGAGTCCGACGGATCGGTGAGGGTGACCTGCAGCTGCACCTCGCCGTCGACGACGGTCGGCTCGGGCGCGGGGGCGCCGGGCGGACCGAACGCCTCGATGCCGTCGCTCGTGACCGGAGCGGTTCCAGCCGGCGAGTCCGCGCTCACCACGGCGACGGAGTCGACGCCCGCCGTGTCGAGCGAGACGTCCGCCATCTGCTGCAGTTCGTCTTCGGGGCCGATCACGATCGCCGGCGTGCCCGACCCCGCAGGGAAGTGCTCGCCGAGCATCGCCTGGCCGTCGCGTGCCTGAGACTCGCCGAGCACGAACTCGCTCGATGCGACGCCGTCGGCGTCGAGCTGCGCGAGGCCGAGCGACATGGCGCCGAGGGCCAGCACCGACACGATCCAGACGGTGCGCGGACGCTTCGAGACGAGTCGGCCGACGCCGGCCCAGATGCCGCGATCGGGCAGGTCGGCCTCGTCGGGCGCCGACGCGTCGATCACGCCTGCCGCGTGGCGGGCGTGCGCCTCGGTCGCGTCGCCGACGTGGGCGACCTTCCTCGGCCAGAACGCGGCGCGCCCCGCCCAGAGGAGCAGCGCGGGCAGGAGGGTCAGCGCAGCGAGCACGGCGAACACGATGCCGATCGCGGCGACCGGCCCGAGCACCTTGTTCGACGTCAGCTCGCTCACGAGCAGGATCAGGAGTCCGACGATGACCGTGCCGCCTGAGGCGACGATCGGCTCCCACGAGCCCTTGAGGGCTGCCCAGGTGGCGTCCCACTTGCGTTCGTGACGCGCGAGCGTCTCTCGGTAGCGCGAGATGTACAGCAGTGCGTAGTCGGTGGCCGCGCCGATCACGAGGATGAACAGGATGCCCTGGGTCTGCCCCGAGAGCAGCAGGATGTCGGCGCGTGCGAGTGCCACGACCGTGAACACCGAGGCGCAGAGGGCCGTGAGGCTCGTGAAGAGCACGATGAACGGCAGGAGCGGCGAGCGGTAGACGACGATGAGGATGAGGAAGACCGCAGCGAGGGCGACCGCGAGCAGGAGTCCGTCGATTCCGCTGAATGCGGCGGAGAGGTCGGCGGTGAAGCCCGCCGGGCCGGTGACGGCGGCCGTCGTGCCGTCGACGGGGTTCTCCGCCAGCACCTCGCGCACCTCCGCGACGATCTCGGACGGTTTCTCGCCGCCGTCGACCTTCTCGATCGGCAGGATCATCTGCACCGCGGCGCCGTCCTCGGACGGCAGCACGGGCGACGCGCCATCGGCGTTCACGCCGTCGACCGCGAGCAGTTCGTCCCGCACGTCGTCGATCGCCGCGAGCTGGCCCTCGTCGAGCTTCTCGTCGCCCGCGATCACGACGATCGCCGGGATGTCCTCGGAGTCGCGGAAGCCCTCCTGCAGCTCGGTCACCTCGGTGGCCTCGGCCGACGCGGGCAGGAACTGCGCCTGGTCGTTCGTCGACACGTCGCTCAGCGAGCCGAACGCGGCACCGCCGGCGCCGAACAGGGCGAACCAGATGAGGATGAGGGCAGCGGGAATGGTGACGCGCAGCCACGTGGGCACGCGTCGCTTCACCGTTCGGTCGTCGGAGTTGTCGATCACATCGTCGACGTTATGGCTCGAACGTCCTCACCCGCATCGAACGAACGATTGACGCGCGATGGCCCGGGCCGAATCAGCGCCGCTGGGTCAGGAGACGGTGTGCGTCGACTGGTACAGCCGGATCTGCGTGAGCACCTGTACGCGAAGCTGCTCGGGCGCGCTCTCGCGGCAGGCGCGCTGCACGACCTCGGTGATCGCGACGCCCACGCGGAGCTCCGCCTGGCAGTCGGCGCAGTTCGCGACGTGGTCGCGGATGTCGGTGGCATCCGCCGCCCGCAGCTCGTTGTGCAGGTACTCCTCGAGTTCGGCCCTCGCCTTGTCGCAGCCGCAGTCGGTCATTTCGTGCTCCTGGTGGGTTTGGCCGTCTTCGCTCCCGCGGCGAATCCCTGTTCGCGGGCGTAGTCGGCGAGGGATTCGCGGAGCAGGCGCCTGCCACGATGCAGGCGGCTCATCACGGTCCCGATGGGGGTGTTCATCATGTCGGCGATCTCCTGGTAGGAGAAGCCCTCGACGTCGGCGAAGTACACCGCGAGGCGGAAGTCCTCGGGCAGCGCCTGCAGCGCGTCCTTCACGGCACTGTCGGGAAGGTGGTCGATGGCCTCGGCCTCGGCCGACCGGCTCGCTCGCGCGGTGGTCGACTCGGCGCCGCCGAGCTGCCAGTCCTCGAGGTCGTCGATCGTGCCCTGATAGGGCTCGCGCTGCTTCTTGCGGTAGCTGTTGATGAAGGTGTTCGTGAGGATCCGGTACAGCCACGCCTTCAGGTTGGTGCCCTGCGTGAACTGCCCGAACGCGGCGAACGCCTTGACGAACGTCTCCTGCACGAGGTCCTGCGCGTCGGCCGGGTTCTTCGTCATGCGCAGCGCGGCCGCATAGAGCTGGTCGAGGAACGGCAGGGCCTGTTCCTCGAAGAGCTCGGTGAGCGGTCGTGCGGTCGGTTCCGCTTCGGGAGCCTCGGCCACTGGGTCGTTCGGCGTCGCATCGATCTGGTCGGCAGTCATCACCGGCAATCCTAGATCGTCGACCCCTGAGACCGCGGGGCGTTCGAGTACTCCGATCGACATGCGCAACACCGACTCCTTCCGCGTTTCCGGACGCTACTGTTGATAACCGATGCAGATTTCGAAGTATTCCGCACCCGAATTCGATCCGTACGGCGATGCACGGCAGACCGACACGGATGACGGATGGCGCGCGCCGGTCGCAACGACCCCTCTCTCCGCGGTGCTGGGCCTGCCGGGCTCGAAGTCGCTCACGAATCGCGAGCTCGTGCTGGCGGCGCTGGCCGACGGGCCGTCGACCCTTCGCGCTCCGCTCTGGTCGCGCGACAGCGAGCTCATGGTCGAGGGCCTGCGCGCGCTCGGCACCCGGTTCGAGCGCGTTCCGGGTCGCGGCGGCTTCGGCGACGACCTCCGCGTGACGCCCGCGGAAGAGCTGCTCGGCTCGACCACGATCGACTGCGGGCTCGCCGGCACGGTCATGCGGTTCCTGCCGCCGGTGGCGGCGCTCGCACTCGGCCCCACGATGTTCGACGGCGACGAGCACGCCCGCCGTCGCCCGATGGCCGGCGTGATCGACGGGTTGCACGCCCTCGGCGTCGACCTCGACGACGACCGGCGCGGCACGCTGCCCTTCACGGTGCACGGCACCGGCTCGGTCGGCGGCGGGCCGCTCGAGATCGACGCATCGGCCTCGAGCCAGTTCGTCTCCGCCCTGCTGCTGTCGGCCCCGCGGTTCGAGCACGGTCTCGACCTGACCCACAGCGGCGAACGGCTGCCGAGCCTGCCGCACATCGAGATGACGATCGAGACGCTCCGCGCCCGCGGCGTCGAGGTGACGAGCCCCGAGCCCGGCCGCTGGACCGTCGCACCCGGGCCCATCCGCGCGATCGACGTCGACATCGAGCCCGACCTCTCGAACGCCGCACCGTTCCTCGTCGCGGCGCTCGTCGCCGGCGGCACAGTCACGATCACCGGCTGGCCGGCGGAGACCACGCAGGTGGGCGCGCAGCTCGCGCAGATCCTGCCGCTGTTCGGCGCCCGCGTCGTCGTCGAGGGCGACCGGCTCACCGTGCACGCGCCGGAGCGCGGCGATGACGGCGGCCGCGGCATCCGCGGTGTCGACCTCGACCTGTCGGAGGCCGGAGAGCTCGCGCCCAACCTCGTCGCGCTCGCGGCGCTGGCCGACGAGCCGTCGACCATCACCGGCATCGGCCACATCCGTCACCACGAGACCGACCGGCTCGCTGCCCTCACTGCGGAGATCAACGGGCTCGGGGGCGACGTCACCGAGCTCGACGACGGCCTGCGCATCGCCCCGGCCCCGCTCCACGGCGGACCGTGGCGCGCGTACGCCGACCACCGCATGGCCACGAGCGGGGCGATCATCGGCCTCGCCGTGGCCGGAGTCGTCGTCGACGACATCGCGTCGACCGGCAAGACGCTCCCCCAGTTCACCGCACTCTGGGAGCAGATGCTGGCATGACCTGGTGGAGCACCGACGACGACGACGACGAGCCCGAGTTCGACGAGTCCGACGTGCGGGTGCGGCCGAGCCGCCGCGGCAGCAGGCCGCGCACCAAGCAGCGGCCCGAGCACGCCGATGCGGTCGCCGGCATGGTGATCGGCGTCGACCGCGGTCGCTACAGCGTGCTCATCGACGAGGACGGCCCCGACGAACGCGTGATCACCGCGGCACGGGCGAGCGAACTGCGCCGAAAGTCGGTCGTCACGGGCGACCTCGTCGACCTCGTCGGCGACACCTCGGGCGAGCCGGGCACTCTCTCCCGCATCGTGCGGGTCGGCGAGCGAACGACGCTCCTCCGCCGCAGCGCCGACGACACCGACGAGGTCGAGCGCGTCATCGTCGCCAACGCCGACCAGATGCTCATCGTCGTCGCCGCGGCGAACCCCGAACCGCGCATCCGGCTGCTCGACCGCTACCTCGTCGCAGCGTTCGACGCCGGCATCCGCCCGCTCCTCGTCGTCACGAAGACCGACCTCGCCGACCCCGACGAGTTCCTCCGCAACTTCGCGGGGCTCGACCTGACGGTGTTCAGGAGCGGCGAGGGCCAGATGCCGCTCGACGAGATCGCTCGCGTGCTCGTCGGCCACCGCACCGTCTTCGTCGGCCATTCGGGCGTCGGCAAGTCCACGCTCGTCAACGCACTCGTGCCGAGCGCCAAGCGCGCCACGGGCCACGTCAACGTCGTCACCGGCCGCGGGCGCCACACCTCGTCGTCCACGGTGTGGCTGCGCTTCGACGCCGCCGATCTGCCGGGTGCCGACGCACCCGGCGCGGAGTCCGGCACCGGCTGGGTCATCGACACTCCCGGCGTGCGCTCGTTCGGACTCGGCCACATCGATCGCGCGAACATCCTGCGCGCCTTCACCGACCTCGATCGCCTCGCCGAGCGCTGCCCGCGCGGGTGCACGCACCTGCCCGACGCCCCCGACTGCGCGATCGCCGAGGCCGTCGCGGCCGGTGAGCTCGGGGAGACGGGCCCGGCCCGCCTGGAGTCCCTGCAGCGCCTGCTGACGACGTTCGCGGGCGGCGGGGCGGTCTGACACCGCGTCGGCGCCGTGACGCCCCTCTGCGGGCGTGCTGCAGCCCCGTGGCATCCGTCGGCATGCCTACCATGGAGGTATGACCGATGCACGACTCGCCCCCGGCGACCTCGCTCCAGACTTCACCCTGCTCGACCAGAACGGCGACCCGGTCACCCTCTCGGCGCTGCGCGGTTCGAAGGTGGTGCTCTACTTCTACCCCGAGGCGATGACCCCGGGTTGCACGACCGAGGCGTGCGACTTCCGCGACAACCTGAATTCGTTCGCCAGCGCGGGCATCCGCGTGCTCGGCGTCTCGAAGGACGACGTCGCGAAGCTCGCCGCCTTCGCCGCTCGCGACCGCCTGACCTACACGCTGCTCTCCGATGCCGACCTCGCCGTTCAGCAGGCCTATGGCGTCTGGGGCGAGAAGTCGCTCTACGGCAAGATCGTGGTCGGCTCCATCCGGTCGACGTTCGTGATCGCCGAGGACGGCCGCATCGAGCGCGCCTTCTACAACGTCAAGGCGACCGGCCACGTGGCGCGGCTGCGCCGCGATCTCGGCCTCGACGGCTGAGTCGAACCCGACTCCCGAACCGGAGGCCGCACCGACTCCCGGATCCGACCGCCCGCCGCGGGGGTCACGCCGCGGCGTGATCCTCGGGGCGCGTGTACGCGAGGCGCACCGGTGTCCACAGCAGCAGGCCCACGACGGTGATCGCGGGCACCAGCAGGGCCCAGCCGACATCGGGACGCGCGAAGAGCCCCTGGAAGGCGCCGACGGCGATCGAGACCTGCAGGATCTGCCAGACGATGGCCGCCGCGCGCGACCACGGCGCCTGCCGGAGCGAGCCGAACGCGACGGTCACGATCCAGATCGCGCCGATCGCGACGAGCACGAGCAGCGCGATCGCCGTGGCGTACGACGACGGTTCGAGCGAGAACAGGTCGATCACGAGCCAGATCACGAGTGCCACCATCGCCGCAGCCTCGAGGAAGAGCAGCACGCTCACGACGACGAGGGCGGCGCGCACACCGGATTCGGGGGTTGCAGCCTCGCCGGACAAGTCGTCGTGCGCATCGAGGGGGGCGTCGTCGCGCCGATTCACAGGGTTATCCCATACACAGCTATTGATTCGATCTCTCCGCTATGCGACCATTTATGAGGCCGAATTGATGCTCACAGGGACGTGAGCCGATCAGTCACTGATCCTACTTCCCGAGATTCGGCTTTCCCCCTGCAGCAGCCGGTTTCGGCAAGCGCAATCGTGCGCGTCTGCGATCGAAGTACACCCCGCAAGGAGCATCCCCATATGGATTGGCGCGACAAGGCCGCCTGCCTCACCGCAGACCCGGAACTCTTCTTCCCGGTCGGCAACACCGGCCCCGCCGTCGACCAGATCGAGAAGGCGAAGACCGTGTGCGGTCGCTGCACCGTCACCGAGATCTGCCTGCAGTACGCCCTCGAGACCGGCCAGGACTCGGGCGTGTGGGGTGGCCTCAGCGAAGACGAGCGCCGCGCCCTGAAGCGCCGCGCCGCCCGCGCCCGCCGCGCCTCCTAGCGAGTCGGCGGCCCGGTCGACCCGGCCGCCGTCCTCCGCTCACCGCTTCGCACGGCCAAGGCCACGCCACGGCCACGGCCCGTCCGTACGCCTGGCCCTTTGCTCACGCTCTTCCCAGCGACCGGAGGACTGGCGTCCAGCTTTCGTGGCTGACCGTGAAGGGCGGGCGGG
>NZ_JBHURI010000126.1:0-7356 GCF_042673425.1 Agromyces sp. NPDC056965
GGCCCTTCGTCGTCTCCGAGACGATGGGTCAGCGGTACTCGGGATTGGCCTCGAAGCCGGAGTGGTCGCCGCCGTCCCACTCGGCGCGCAGGTTGCCGCCGGCCGGAAAGCCGCCCGCATCCTTCAGCAACCGCGCGAGGTGCAGCAGGTTGTACGTCATGAACGTCGTGTTGCGATTGGTGAAGTCGTTCTCGGGGCCTCCCGAGCCCGGATCGAGGTAGCTCGGACCGGGGCCCGCCTCGCCGATCCAGCCCGCGTCGGCGCCCGGCGGGATCGCGTAGCCGATGTGCTGCAGGCTGTAGAGCAGGTTCATGGCGCAGTGCTTGATGCCGTCCTCGTTGCCCGTGATGATCGCGCCGCCGACCTTGCCGTAGTAGACGTACTGGCCGCGATCGTTGAACAGGCCGCTCATCGAGTAGAGCCGCTCGACGAGCCGTTTCGTGATCGACGAGTTGTCGCCGAGCCAGATCGGCCCGCCGACGACGAGGATGTCGGCGGCCTCGACGAGCGGCCACACCTCCTCGGGCCAGGCGTCGGCCGGCCAGCCGTGCTCGCGCATGTCGGGGTAGACCCCGGTCGCGACGTCGAGGTCGACGAACCGCAGGGTGTCGACCTGCACGTCGCGACCGCGCATGAGGGCGATGCTCGCGTCCATGAGGCCCTGGGTGTGGCTCGGCTCGGGGCTCCGCTTCAGCGTGCAGTTGACGTAGAGGGCCCGAAGGTCTGAGAAATCCGGCAACTCGGCCATGGCGCCGATGCTACTCGCGGGTCGGATCGGCCGACAGGGCCGCGACGCCCTCAGCCGCGCCCGAGGAGCTCCTCCTGCGTCGGCCGCTCATCGGCGGCGCTTCGGCGCGGCCAGTACGACAGCGCGCGCTCGGCCATCGCCGTGATCGTGAGCGATGGATTCACGCCGGGGTTGGCGGGCATCGCCGCTCCGTCGACGATGTGCAGGCCGGGGTGGCCCCACACGCGGTGGTACGCGTCGACGACGCCGTGCTCGGGATCGCCCGACACGACGGCGCCGCCGAGGAAGTGCGCCGTCAGGGGGATGCCGAACACCTCGGGCCACGAGCCCCGCGCCGATGCCGGCACACCGCCGGCCGCCTGCATGCGTGCCGCGATCGCCTGGGCGGCGAGGTGCGCGCCGGGCAGGTGACTCGGATTCGGCTCCCCCTCCCCCTGGGCGCTCGTGAGCACCGGGCGACCGAATCGGCGGCGGAGCGAGAGCGTGAGCGAGTTGTCGGCCGTCTGCATGACGAGCGCGATGATGCCGCGTTCGCTCCAGCGGCGCAACGAGCTCACGCGCAGGGTCGTGATCGGATGACGCAGCGCCCCGCCGATCAGCGCACCGAGCCGCCCGAGGAGGGGGCGGCCGCCGGGCACGAGGCCGGTGGCCAGGGCACCCATCAGGTTCGACCCCGGCCCGTACCGCACGTTCTCGACGTGCGTGCGCTCGTCGACGTGGAACGACGTGGTGATCGCGACGCCGCTCGCGAGACCGAGCCCCTCGGGCACCGACACCGCGACCGCGCCGTCGAGGGCTTCGGAGTTCGTGCGCGTGAGGTGCCCGAGCGCATCGGACAGCCCCGGCAGGGCGCCCGAGTCCTTCATGCGGTGCAGGAGCTGCTGCGTGCCCCACGTGCCGGCGCCGAACACGACCTGCTCGGCGGTCACCGAGCGGCGATCACGGCCGAACCACGCACCGCTCCGCACCGTCGTGACGATGAAGCCTCCGCCCGGGCGCTCGCGCACCTCGACGACCGTGCGGAGCGGCTCGATCGTGGTGCCGAGCCGCTCGGCGAGCGCGAGGTAGTTCTTCGCGAGCGTGTTCTTCGCGCCGACCCGGCAGCCGACCATGCAGTTGCCGCAGAGCGTGCACCCGGTGCGCTCGGGCCCCTCGCCGCCGAAGAACGGGTCGGCGACGGTCTCGCCGGGGCGGCCGAAGTACACCCCGACGGGCGCCCGACGGAACGTCTCGCCGACGCCGAGATCGGCCGCGGCATCCGCCATGATCTGCTCGACCGGACCCGAGTGCGGATACTCGGGAACGACGCCGAGCATGCGCTTGGCCGTCGCGTAGTGGGGGGCGAGCTCGGCCTGCCAGTCGGCGATGCCCTGCCACTGCCGGTCGGCGAAGAACGCGGGGCCGGGCTCGTAGAGGGTGTTCGCGTAGTTCAGCGATCCGCCGCCGACGCCCGCTCCGGCGAGGATCATGACGTGCGGCAGCCTGTGGATGCGCTGAACCCCGAAGCATCCGATCGCGGGCGCCCAGAGGTAGCGCCGCACGTCCCACGAGGTCTTCGCGAAGTCGGCGTCTGCGAAGCGGCGGCCCGCCTCGAAGACGTGCACCCGGTAGCCCTTCGAGGCGAGGCGGAGTGCGGCGACCGAGCCGCCGAAGCCCGACCCGACGATGACGACGTCGTGATCGAAGGCGCGGGCGGTCATGCGGATGCCTCGCGGCCGGCCGCTGCGGCGACGGCGCCGCCGTTCCCGGCGGGCACGAGCACGGTGAGCGCGCCCGGCACCACCCTGATCGTCGCCCGCCCGGCCCCGACGCGCTCGCCGTCGGCGTAGATGATGAGCCCTGGGGCATCCACCTCGACGCGCGTCGCCTGCGTGGTCGCGACCTCGGGGCGGTCGACGTGCACGCCGCGCAGCAGCAGCGGGAAGAGCCGGGCGAGCTTCACCCTCCCGAGCGGGCCGACGTGCGTGACATCCAGCAGGCCGTCGTCGGGCACCGCCGCGGGGCACACGGGCATGCCCCCGCCGTAGCTGCGGGTGCTGCCGACCGCGATGAGCGTGCCGGGTGCCGAGCGCAGCGGTCCGCCGTCGACCCCGAACTCGAACCGCATGGGGCGGAGCCGGGCGAGTTCGATGAGGAGGGCGAGGTAGTAGCGGGCGCGACCGCGCGGCCAGCGCAGCCGGTTCGTGCGTTCGCTGACGTGCGCGTCGAAGCCGAGCGCGGCGACGGTGAGGAAGTGCCTGGAGCCCGCTGCCGACTCGACCTCGCCGACGTCGATCGCACGGGGGGCGCCGAGCACGGCGAGCTCGGCGGCCGCCGCCGCGGCCTCGTGCCCCTCGAAGGGCAGCCTGAGGGCGCGGGCGAGGTCGTTGCCGGTTCCCGCGGGCACGAGCGCGAGCGGCACGCCGGAGCCGACGACGGCGTCGAGCACCGAGGAGAGGGTGCCGTCGCCGCCGACGATCACGAGGGCCCGTGGTCTCGATGCGACGGCCTCGGCCGCAAGGCGGCGGGTGTCGTCGACCGAGGCGCCCGATACCACGCGCAGCTCGGCGGCGTGCGCACCGTGCGACTCGAGCTCGCGGAGCCGCGCGACGGCACGCTCGCCCGCCTCGGCGCCACGGCCGCGGCCGGAGCTGGGGTTCACGAGCACGACGATGTGCCCGGGCATGTCAGCGGCTCCCGGCTTCGGCGGGGTCGACCGGCTCGCCCGCGGCGACGAGCGCGCCCGGGTTCATGATGCCGGTCGGGTCGAGCTCGGCCTTGATCGCACGCAGCAGGCGGATGCCGACCGCCCCGACCTCGCGTTCGAGCCACGGTGCGTGGTCGCGGCCGACGCCGTGGTGGTGGCTGATCGTGCCGCCGTTCGCCATGATCGCGTCGTTGACGGCCGACTTCACCGGCTCCCAGCCGGCGAGCTGCTCGCCCTTCACCCCGGCGATGATCGTGAAGTAGAGCGCTGCGCCCGTCGGGTAGATGTGCGAGACGTGGCAGAGCACGAGCGACTTCGCGCCCTGCGCGGCGAAGCCGTCGGTGATCGCGGCGGTGACCTCGCGCTTCAGCCGTTCCAGGTTGGACCACGTGGTCGCCGTCTCGAGGGTCTCGCAGAAGACGCCGTGGTCGAGCAGCGCGTCGCGCAGGTACGGGGCGTTGAAGCGGCCGTGCACCCACTCCTCGGCGGCGGCCGGGCCATTCGAGGTCGCCCCCGCTGCACGCAGCACGGCCGCGGTGCGGGCGTGACGCTCTGCGGCGATCTCGGGTTCCCCCTCGAAGACGGTGATGGCGCTCGCACCCTTCGCGAGGGCTTTGCCGATGCGCCCGACCTGGGCGAGCGAGACACCGGTCTCGGCCTCGTCGGAGAGGCGGATCACGGTCGGCCCCGCGCCGAGCTGGGCGACCCGGCGGAGCGCCTCGGCTCCGGTGGCGAAGTCGGGGAAGCTCCACGCCTCGGCGAGCTGCACGGCGGGAACGGGGTGCACGCGCAGCCGCACCTCGGTGATGACGCCGAAGGCGCCCTCGGAGCCGAGGAACACGCGCAGCAGGTCGGGGCCGGCGGCCGAGCCGGGCGCACGGCCGAGCTCGAGCTCGCCCGTGGGCGTGGCGACGCGGAGGCCGGTGACCATCGCATCGAAGCGGCCGTTGCCCGCCGAGTTCTGCCCCGAGGAGCGGGCGGCGGCGAATCCGCCGAGGGTCGCGTAGCGGAAGCTCTGCGGGAAGTGCCCGAGTTCGAAGCCGTGGGCGCCGAGCAGCTGCTCGGCCTCGGGCCCGGTGGTGCCCGCGCCGAGCACGGCCTCGCCGCTGACCGGGTCGAGCGAGACGAGCCCCGAGAGGCGGCGGAGGTCGAGCGCGATCACCGCGTGGTGCGCGCCGCGCTCGGGGTCGAGGCCGCCGACGACGCTCGTACCGCCGCCGAAGGGCACGATGGCGATGCCGCCCTCGCTCGCGAGGCGCAGCACGGCGAGCACCTGGGCGTGATCGGCGGGCGAGACGACGGCGTCGGGCGCATCCTGCTGTCGCGCACGGCGGCGCAGCAGGTCGGGCGTCGACTTGCCACCCGCGTGGCGCAGGCGGGTCTCGGCGTCGACGGCGAGGTGCGCGCCGCCGACGATCGCGGCGAGCGCGGCGCGATCGGCATCGTCGAGTCGCGAGGGCGCGAGCTCGACCTCGTCGAGCTTCGCCGCGGGCGTGGGCTTGGGCGTGCGCCCGAGCATCATCGGCAACAGGGTGCGCACGGCGAGCGGCAGTTCCTTCGCCTTCGCCGGGTCGCCCCAGCCGTTCCAGCGCATCGGCGCATCGAGGGGGGCGGGGGCGGATGTCTCGCCCGGCGTCGTGGGGGCGGTGCCGTCTTCGTCGACCATGCGTTACAGTGTGACACATCATGGAAGATCGTCAAGCACTCGAGCTCGACCGCCCCGCCTGGAGCGAGGCCGAAACGCGCATGCTCGACGCGGCGGCCGCACTCATCGCCGCCCGCGGTGTCGGCGGCGTCACCGTCGCCGAGGTCGCCCGCGACGCCGGGGTGAGCCGGCCGACCGTGTACCGGCGCTGGTCGAGCGCCGACGAGATCGTGCGCGCCGTCCTGCACCGTGCCACCGTCTCGCTCATCGAGCAGTTCCCCGAGCCCGCGCGGTCCCGCGACGAGATCGTCCGCGACGTGCTGCGCTTCTCCGAGCTGTTCCGCACCGACCCGCTCTACGGGCGCCTCCTCGAGCGCGAGCCCGAGGTGTTCACCCGCTACACGCTGCATCGCATCGGCTCGAGCCAGCGGGTCATCCTGCTGTGGCTGGCCGCCGCGATCGAGGTCGCACAGCGCGGTGGCACCGTGCGCGCCGGCGCACCCGGCGACCTCGCCGTCATGCTGCTGCTCATCGCCCAGTCGGCGATCCTCTCGCACAACACCGTCTCCGCCCTCATCGACGAGCCGAATTGGAGCACCGAACTGTGGCACGCACTCGACGGACATCTGCGCCCCTGACCCCCGCCGGTGCCCCGGCGCCACGGCACTCCCCTGCGCTGAACGCCACCCGGCGGTCCCGTGAGCTCGATGCCCTCGCCGAGCGCCGTGACCCCGTCGACCTCCTCGTCATCGGCGGCGGCGTCACGGGCGCGGGCGTCGCGCTCGACGCCGCGAGCCGCGGGCTGTCGGTCGTGCTCGCCGAGGCGCACGACCTGGCGTTCGGCACGAGCCGCTGGAGCTCGAAGCTCGTGCACGGCGGGCTGCGCTACCTCGCCACCGGCGACGTGGCCGTCGCGCGCGAGAGCGCCGTGGAGCGTCATGTCCTGATGACCCGCGTGGCGCCGCACCTCGTGCGGAGCCTGCCCCAACTGCTGCCGTTCGTGCCCGCCGTCACTGCGAAGCAGCGCGTGTTCGGCGGCGTCGGCATGGGGCTCGGCGACGGCCTGCGCATGCTCGCCCGCACGCCCGGCGACGTGCTGGCGCACCCGCGCCGCATCGGCCGCGACGAGGCGCTGCGGCTCGCCCCCGCCTTGCGCCGCGAGGGCCTGCGCGGCGGAGTGCTCTCGCACGACGGCCAGCTCGTCGACGACGCCCGGCTCGTCGTGGCACTCGCCCGCACGGCCGCCGCGTACGGAGCGACGGTGCTCACCCGGGTCCGCGTCTCGAAGGCGGAGGCCGACGGCGCGACCCTCGACGACGCCATCGGCGGCGGCTCGGTGCGCGTTCGCGCCCGGGTCGTCGTGAACGCCGCCGGCGTGTGGGCGGGCGAGCTCGACCCCGGCATCAGGATGCGGCCGAGCCGGGGCACGCACCTCGTGCTCGACGCGGCCGCCCTCGGTCATCCGTCCGCCGCGATCACCGTGCCGCACCCCGGATCGATCAGTCGTTTCGTCTTCGCGCTGCCGCAGCAGCTCGGGCGGGTCGTCGTCGGCCTCACCGACGAGGACGCCCCGGGGCCGGTGCCCGACGTGCCGCAGCCCCAGGACGCCGAGATCGAGTTCCTGCTGCGCACCGTGTCGACCGCGCTCGAGCGGCCGCTCGGCCGAGACGACGTGCTCGGCGCGTTCGCCGGGCTGCGCCCGCTCATCGACACGGGCGGCGACGGCTCGACCGCCGACATCTCCCGCCGCCATCACGTCGCCGTCTCGGGGGCGGGACTGCTCAACGTGCTCGGCGGCAAGCTCACGACCTACCGGGCGATGGCCCGCGACGCCGTCGACCTCGCATGCCGTCACGCCGGCCTCACCGATCCGGGTTGCCGCACCGAGTCGCTCGCACTGGTGGGCGCACCCGGCTCCGCGGTTCCCCCGGCGAGCGCATCGGCGAACACCGCGGCCGACCGCCCCACCCGCACCCGCGCCGAGCTGCCCGCTTCCCTCGTGGCACGCTTCGGCACCGAGGCATCCGCTGTGCTCGACCTGGCCCGCTGCGCCGACCACGCCGAGCGCATCGCGCCGGGCCTCGACGTCGCACGTGCCGAGATCGAGTTCGCGGTGCTCGCCGAGGGTGCGCTCGACGTCGACGACGTGCTCGACCGCCGCACCCGCATCGGGCTCGTCGCCGCCGACCGCGAACGAGCGCACGGCCCCGTGGCCGAGATCGTCGAGGAGGCGACCGCCCGCCTCGGCTGACGCCGGCACGCAGAACGGGCGGCCCC
>NZ_JBHURI010000127.1:0-7199 GCF_042673425.1 Agromyces sp. NPDC056965
GTCGCGGCATCCGCTCGTGCTGTCGTCGTGCTGCCGGCGACCCCGGTCAGCGCACCTCCGCCACGCCGTACGGGCGGATGACGACCGGGCCGAGCAGGCCGTAGTCCGCGCGCTTCACGACGCCGTAGACCTTCGGGTTCACGACCCGCAGGCGGTTGATGAGCGTCGAGGCGACCTCGACCTCGATGGTGTTGTTGCCGGGATGGGCGAACTCGCTGATGTCGACGGTCGGGTCGGTGAGGTCGCGGTCGTCGACGAGCTTGCCGTTGACCCGCACGCGGAAGGTGTCGACCACGCGGCCGAGCTCGAGGCGGATGCCGGCGCCCGACGTCTTCCACTCGCTGCCGAGCTTGACGCGCGTCGTGTACCGCCCGATGCCCGAGGTGTCGGCGAGCCCGGGGATCGCACTCCACGGCGCGAGGCCCGAGAGCGGCACCTCGACCACGGGCTTGGCCGTCTCGGTCGACGAGGCGCCGGGCTGCCAGTCCTCCACGCTGAGCGTCCACGAGGTGAGCTCGATCGGCGCCGGCAGCGCCTTCACCGTCGCGCTCGCCGTGCGACCGTCGGCGAAGCGCACCGAGAAGCGGCCCGGGGCATCCGTCACGAGCTCCACGCCCTTCTTCGCGGCACGCACCGACCGTGCATCGGTCTCGACGACCTGCACGCTCGGCGCCTGCTTGCCCGCCCAGTCGCGCGGCGCCAGTACGACGACCGTCGACTGCGCCGGCTGCAGGCGCACGCGCACCGTGACCCGCGCACCGTCGCGGCGGTACGCGACGAGCGGCCGCACCTCGCCCGACCAGGCGTCGAGCTCGTAGGGCACGCTGTCGGCGTGCTCCGCCGTGAGGACGACGTCGTGGTCGATGGGCACGAGCTTGTCCTTCGCGGGATTGTGCTTCGCGTTCACGAGGTAGTAGTAGTCGACGCCGCCGTCGACCCGGCGGATGTGCTTGAGGTTCGACGTCTCGTGATCGACGTCGGGCGCGACGCCGAGGCTCGCGAGCGCGACCGGGATGTCGGCGTTCGCCGGGGCGAGCGCGACCGACGGCGAGTTGCGCAGGGCGGTGACGATCTCGGCGACCCGGGAGTTCTGCTCGGCCGAGCGGAAGCCGACGGCCGCGGGCTTCGACCAGTCGCCGAACAGCACGATCGGCAGCCCGGCGTCGGCGAAGCCGAGCAGTCGCTCCGCGGTCGCGACCGTGAGGGTCGCCTCGTTGCCGCGGAAGCGGTCGATGTCGACGATCACGGCCTTGTACGCGCCGCCCTCGGGGGCGAGCCGGCCGCCCGCGAGCACCGCGCCCTCGCGCTCGAGGCTCGACCCGGTGAGGAACCCGTGCGTCCAGCCGACCGGGATGCCCGATGCGGTCGCCCACGGAGCGCCGATGCCGGTCTGCGCCCAGCCCTTCTGCCGCAGGAACACGAGGTCGTAGCGGGGGCGCCCGGTGCGGAGCACCCACTGCGTGCGGGCGAGGTACGCGGCGAGGTCGGGCATGTGCGCCCAGACCGGCATCCGCGGGCCCCACGCCTCGGAGTAGCCGACCGAGTCGTTGTAGTACGGGCTGAAGGCGGCGAAGCCCGGCCAGCCGGCGCCCGGCGCGCTCGCGTACGGGAACCCGTGCAGCACCGACTGGTTGACGCCGCCCGCGAACATCTCACCGTGCGTCGTCAGCACCTCGGTGATCGTCGCGGAATACGACTTGCCGAGGTAGGCCGCCGACTCGCACGAGAGGATCGTGTGGCCCGCGATGTCGCGTCCGCTCGCGAGCACCCGGTAGTCGTCGACGTTCTTGGCGCCGAGCGACTCGGTCTCGGGGATGTCGACGATGCCGGCCTGGTCGATCGAGTCCTGCTCGAGCCCGTAGGCCTGCACCCGGTACTCGAGGCCGTGCGAGTGCGCCCAGTCGCGGAAGGGCACGAGGTGGTGCTCGGAGTAGAGGTCGCTGAGCACCTGGTTGACATCGTCGCGCACGCGCGTCGTCACGATGTCGTCGAAGTCGTAGAGGTACTTCTCCTTCAGCTCGATGACGACGGGCAGGAACGGCGCGAGCTCGTAGCCCTGGCGCGCGCTGAACTCCTCGGGCAGGCGACGGGTCCAGATGGTCGCCTCGGTCTCGATCTCGAGCGAGTCCTCGAAGAAGGCGCCGCCGGCCTCGGCGAGCAGCTTCGACATGCGCGCCGAGATGATCTCCGACTCCCAGAAGTCGATGACGGCCTGCGCGCCGGCCGAACTGAAGTGGTCGACGACGTACGACGTCGGGTTGGTGTGCGCGCCGCCCTCGGCGAGCTGACCCGAGCCGCGTCGCCAGAACGCGAAGAGCACCCAGCTCGCCGTGCCGTCGGGCGCGGTCCACTCGACCGCCCCGTCGACGACCGCGTCGGTGAGGTCGACTCCGCTCGAGCGCCGCAGCACGATGTTGCCCTTGGCCGGCTTCGTGACGATCTCGAAGGCCTGCACCGAGAGCAGCAGCGCCTCGGTGACGCCGTGCTCCGCACCGATCGCCGGCGCCGGAACGGCACCGCTGTGGGCCTGGCCGGGCGCGAGCTCGACGACGCCGTGCACGAGTTCGGTGAGGGCGGCCTCGTGCTGCGGCGTGATGGTCGGAACGGCGGCCGGCCACGAGGGGCCGAGCGTGATGTCGAGGCGGATGTCGCGGCGCTTCGCCTGCGCGAGGGCGGCCTCGACCGCCTCGCACCACCGCTCGCCGCCCCACGGGAACCCATCGACGTCGAGGTCGCCCGAGGCCACGCTGTGGTGCACATCGGCGATCTCGAGGCCGCCGAATCCGGCATCGGCGACCTGGTCCACCTCACGCACGATCTCGTCGATCTCGACCTGGCCGTTCGGCCACCACCAGCGGAACTTCGGGGCGACCGAGGTGCCGGGCTCGGCGAACTCGGAGATGCCGAAGGCGTTGCCCTTGCCTGCGGGGAGCACCGAGGCGGCAGCCGCGCCCGCCGGCTGCGGTGCGGCGTTCGCGACGAGCACCCCGGCCGCGGCCGCCGCCGAGTAACCGAGGAGCTGTCGCCTCGAGATCGAGAAGTCGTTGAAGGTCGCCATGCCTGCCTTTCGGGCACGGCGGGCGTCGATGCACAGCGCCGTGCGAGATGTATTGAATCGATTCAGTCCGATCGATGCCCCCACCCTATTCGCGAGGACGAATCGGGGTCAACTCGATGACGCCCGATGCCGTCGCACGCCGGTTCCGCCTGAACCGCGCCCTCGATCGGCGGCTTCGGAGCATCGGCGCCTACGGTTGATGGAGTGAAGCAGCAGCCCGAACGCCCCGCCCGCGAGATCTACCTGCGGCGGCGCATCATCGTGGGCGGAGCAGCGCTCGTCGCAGTCGCGCTCATCGCCTGGCTCGTCTTCGCGATCGTGGCGGCGGCCATCGCCGCCGCCGCGCCCACCGGGCCCGGCACGCAGGGAGGCGACGGCAGCCACCCGAACGAGGCGGCGCTCGAGCTCGATCCCGAACTGCCGGCGCCCGTGCTCGACCAACTCCAGTACGTGCGCGAGCGATGGGACGCCGACTCGAGCGAGCGGTACGGCGTGCTCGGCGTCGACGACTGCGTGAACTTCACCTCACAGTCCCTCATCGAGCGCGGCTGGGAGGTCGACGACGAATGGTGGTACTCGGAGGACGGAGACGCCTACGCCCACTCCCCCGCGTGGCGCTCGTCGACGCTCTTCCGCGACTACCTCGCCTCCCACCCCGAACGGGCGACGGCGCTGTCCGACGCGCAGCGCGCGAGGGTGAAGCCCGGCGACATCGTGCAGTTCGACTGGGACGATTCGGGCGACCGCGACCACACGGCCATCGTCACCGCGGTGCGCGAGGGCGACGACGGGCGGATCGACGTCTACTACGGCGGGCACACCGACGCGACGTGGGATCGCTCGGTCGACGACCACCCGAAGCATCCCGAGACGAAGGTGTACTACTGGAGCGTCGCGGACTGAGCCGTCCGCACCACTCGTTCGCGCACGGATCACCCGCCCAGCTTCGTTTCGTACCCTGAAGCGGATGTCCCCCACCCCGAACGACCACACCCCCCGCCGCCCTCGCCCCCGCTTCGTCATCGCGCTCGGCCTCGTCGGCGCCCTCGCCCTCTCCGGCGGAATCTGGGCGATCGTCGCGGCGAACTCGAGTCGCACCGACGCCGTCGCCGCCGACACGATGACCGCCCCTGAAGGCGACGACGGGCGCGAGGCATCCGCCGCCGACTCCGAGGTCGCCGACTTCTCGGACTACTCCGACGGTGTCGCCGCCCAGCTCTCCTACGCGTTCGAGCACTGGGGCGACACCGAGAGCGACACCTACGGCTACATCGACGAGAACGACTGCGTGAACTTCACGAGCCAGACGCTGCTCGCCAGGGGCTGGGTCGAAGACGACGAGTGGTGGTACGACGGCTCGGGCGACGCGTACGCGAGCGCCGACGCCTGGATCAGCTCGACGGCCATGCGCGACTACCTCGAGGAGCACCCCGAGCGGGCGACGGCCCTCACCGACGACGAGCGCTCGTCGGTGAAGGTGGGCGACGTCGTGCAGTTCGACTGGGACGACTCGGGAGATCGGGACCACACCGGCATCGTGACCTCCGTCGAGACGGAAGCCGACGGGTCGATCACGATCCGCTACGCCGGCCACACCGACCCCACGTGGGACCGCTCGGTCGACTGGGCGATCACCGAACTGCACCCCGGCGGCGTCGCGTACTACTGGAGCATTCCCGAGTAGTCGAACTCGGGCATGCGCAGTCCGGCCTGCAGCAGGCCGATGAACGCGGCGAGCACGAGCGCGTTGACCACGACCGTCAGCCAGAACGCCCGACGGAAGCTGCGCTTGCGCGTCTTGTGGCGGAAGAGCTGCTGGGCGACGAGCGCGCCCGGCCAGCCGCCGACGACGCCCATCACGAGCAGCGCGGACTCCGAGGTGCGCGGCGCACCGCGCTTCGCCGCCCGCTTGTCGAGGCCGTAGGCGACGAAGGCGACGATGCTCACCACGCCGTACGACGCCGGAACCCACCAGGGCAGGCCGGCGGCCACGACGGCGACCGCGAGCGCCACGGCGAAGACCGCCAGCACGGTCCAGCTCAGCGCCGACGGCAGCGGCCGCGAGAGGTCTCGATCGGGGCGGCGGGGCGGATTCGGGGCGAGGCGCACAGGCCCGATCGTACGTGTTCCGCTACTGGTTCGAGAACGCCGCGTCGAACGAGGCGGTCGGCTTCGGCCAGAGCAGCGACCGGATGAATCCGACCGCCTCCGCCGCACCGTGCAGGCGGTCCATGCCCGCGTCCTCCCACTCGACCGAGATGGGTCCGGCGTAGCCGATCGCGTCGAGCGCGCGGAACGAGTCCTCCCACGGCACGTCGCCGTGGCCCGTCGAGACGAAGTCCCAGCCGCGACGCGGATCGCCCCACGGCAGGTGCGAGCCGAGCACGCCCGCACGCCCGTTCGCCGGGCGCATCCGCGTGTCCTTGCAGTCGACGTGGTAGATGCGGTCCTTGAAGTCCCAGATGAAGCCCACGGGGTCGATGTTCTGCCACATCATGTGCGACGGGTCCCAGTTGAACCCGAACGCCGCCCGGTGCCCGATCGCCTCGAGCGTGCGCACCGAGCTCCAGTAGTCGTACGCGATCTCCGACGGGTGCACCTCGTGCGCGAACCGCACGCCCTCGGCGTCGAAGACGTCGAGGATCGGGTTCCAGCGCGCCGCGAAGTCCTCGAAGCCCGCGTCGATCACCGAGGCGGGCACGGGCGGGAACATCGCGACGTACGGCCAGATCGACGAGCCGGTGAACCCGACGACCGTGTCGACGCCGAGCGCCCGGGCCACGCGCGCCGAGCGCTTCATGTCCTCCGCTGCGCGCTGCCTGACCCCCTCCGCATCGCCGTCGCCCCAGGTGTACGGGCGCACGATCGCCTCGTGACGGAAGTCGATGGGGGCGTCGCACACGGCCTGCCCCGTCAGGTGGTTCGAGATCGCGAAGACCGCCAGCCCGTGGCGCTCGAGGATCTCGCGGCGCTCGTCGAGGTAGCCGGGCTCCTCCTCGGCGCGCTTCAGGTCGAGGTGGTCGCCCGAGCATGCGATCTCGAGGCCGTCGTAGCCCCATTCCGCCGCGAGTCGCGCGACCTCGGCGAACGGCAGGTCGGCCCACTGCCCGGTGAAGAGGGTCACCGGGCGGGTGGCGGGCGCCGCGGCATCCGTCGGTGCTGGACGCTGTTGCTCGGTCATGCTCGCTCCCGTTCGTCTTGGAGGGCGGTCAGGTAGCGGATGCTCCGCGCCGCCAGTTCGTCCTGCGATGCGGCGAGAGGCCGCCACACCGATGCGGCGACCGCGATCGTGTCGTTGTCGCCCGTGAAGCTCTCGAGGCCGAGGGGTCCCGCGTAGCCGACGTCGTCGAGCGCGTCGAGGAATGCCGGCCAGTCGATGTGGTCGTCGCCGACCGCGCCGCGGTCGTTGCCGCAGACCTGCACGTAGGCGAGGTGCTCGCCCGCGAGGCGGATCGCGTCGCCGACGCGCCGCTCCTCGATGTTCAGGTGGTAGCTGTCGAGGGCGAGGCCCAGCCCGGGGCCGAGGAGTGGACCCAGCGCCTCGAGCGCCTGCTCGACGGTGTTGACGAGGCTCGTCTCGTAGCGGTTCAGCGGTTCGATCGCGAGGCGGATGCCGCTGCGCTCCGCCGCCCGCACAACCGGCCCGAGGCTGCCCTGGAGCTCGCCGTACCGGGCGGCGCGCTCTTCGGCGTCCATGCGCCAGGTGCGCCCGGTCGCGGCCGTGAAGGGGCCGGCGACCACGCGTGCGCCGAGCCGCTCGGCGACCCCGAGGCAGTGAACGAGGTAGTTCTGGGTGGCGACGATCTCGGAGCCGGGCGCCGCGATGAGGTTGCGGCCGGGGCCCATCGCGCCGATCACGACGGGGGCGAGCCGGTGTTCGCGGAGCACCTCGGCCGCGGTGTCGGGCGACCAGTCGCCCGGCGACTCGACCGGCAGCTCGATCGCACCGAAGCCCATGCCGGCGGCCTTCGCGGCGAGCTCGGCGAGCGAGTCGTCGCCGAGCGGCGAGGTCCAGACCCAGGTGTTGACGCCGATGATGCGGCGCATGCTGCCTCCTTGCGAGCGTGCGGTCGAACGTGCGGCCGGGCGGCGACGGGGGTGCCGGCGGTGAGGACGAACGGCCGGCCGGTGCCCTCCAGGG
>NZ_JBHURI010000128.1:0-7131 GCF_042673425.1 Agromyces sp. NPDC056965
CATCGCGCGGCCGGACGATCGATCGCCCGACGGCCTTCCCGCGTTCCTGAAGGAGCAACGTGACCACGTATCTCACCCGACGCCTGTTGCAGGCGTTGGCGACCGTCTTCTGCGTGCTGACGATCGCCTTCGTGCTCGGCCGTGCCAGCGGCAAGCCCGCGGCACTGCTCCTGACCGACGGAGCGACCGCGCAGCAGATCGACGAACTCAACGAGCGGCTCGGCTTCAACCGACCGGTGCTCGACCAGTACCTCGACTACCTGGGCGGCGTGCTCCGCGGCGACTTCGGCACGTCGTACCGGAATCCCGGAACACCGGCGGTCGCGATGATCGCCGAGCGACTGCCGGCGACCATGACCCTCGCGCTCACCGCGTTCGCGGTCGGTCTCGCGCTGGCGGTCATCGCCGCCCTGCTCATCCACATCACCGGGAGCCCGGTGCTGCGGGCGATCTTCGTCTGGGGCGGTTCGCTGCGCCAGTCCATTCCGGACTTCTTCTTCGGCGTGCTGCTCGTGCTGGTGTTCTCCGTCTCGCTCGCGCTGCTCCCGAGCCTCGGCTACACGGGGCCGGCGTCGTTCGTACTGCCCGTCGCCACGATCGCGACCGCCCAGTTCGTGCTCTACGTCCGACTGCTCGACGCCGCGCTCAGCGAGCAGTCGACGCAGGAGTACGTGCGGACGGCCTACGCCCGAGGCAAGAGCCACCCCGCCGTGGTGATGACGGAGATGTTCCCGAACGCGCTGCTGCCGATCCTCACCGTGGCCGGGCTGAACCTCGCGGGTCTGCTCGGCGGCGCGGTCATCGTCGAGCAGGTGTTCGCGTGGCCCGGCGTCGGCGAAGTGCTCATCACGGCGGTGAGCCAGCGCGACTTCGCGGTCGTGCAGGCGGGCCTGCTCGTCGTCGCGATGATCTTCGTGCTCGTCAACATCCTCGTCGACCTGCTGTACTCCGTGCTCGACCCCAGAGTGAGGCTCGCATGACCCAGACACTCGCGATTCCCAGCGTGGTCGCCCGTCCGGCTCCGCGTCGCAAGCGCCGGCGAGGAAGCGTGCTCCCCTTCGTGGGCGCCGGGCTCCTCGTCGTCATGGCGATCTTCATCATCGTGGTGCCGTTCTGGCCGGGCTTCGACCCGCTCGGTCAAGATCTCGCCAGTGCTCGGCTGGCTCCGTTCAGCGACCCGTCGCATCCGCTCGGCACCGATGCGATCGGCCGCGACACGCTCAGCCGACTCGCGGAGGGCGGCCGCACGACCGTGCTCATCACGATGGCCGTCGTCGCGATCAACATGGTGATCGGAGTCGTGCTCGGCCTCTGCGCCGGCTACTTCGGCGGATGGCTCGACAACGCGATCGCGCTCGTGAGCGAGGTGAACCTAGCGATGCCGGTCGTGCTGCTGCTCATCGCGCTCGCCTCGATCACGGGCCCGAGCGCCGTGCTCATGGTGGTGGTGCTCGGCTGCACGTTCTGGATGGGCTACGCGCGGGTCGCCCGAGCGACGGCGCTGTCGCTCAGGAGCAGGGACTTCGTCGTCGCCCCGCAGATGCTCGGAGCAGGGCCGGGGTGGATCATCCGCACCCACGTGCTGCCGCACGTGCTGCCGCAGATGCTCATCCTCGCGGTGTCCGACATCGGCATCGTGATCCTCGTCCAGGCCGGTCTCGACTACCTGGGTCTCGGAATCCAGCCGCCGTCGCCGACGTGGGGCGGTCTGATCCTCGAAGGGCAGAAGACATTGCGCATCGACCCCTGGCAGGCGATCCTGCCCGGCATCGCGATCTTCATGGTCGTGGTCGGGACCCAGTTCCTGAGCCAGCGCTTCACCGCCGAGGGCGCGCAGCCGTTGCGAAAGGTGCGTTGACATGACCGACCGGAACCCGTTGCTCCGAGTCGACGACCTCGAGGTCGTCGCATCGACTCCAGACGGCGACGTCGTGCTGGTCGACGGCGTCTCGTTCGAGGTATTCGAAGGCGAGGTGCTCTGCATCGTCGGCGAGTCGGGCTCGGGCAAGAGCCTCACGATGCTCGCAGTGATGGGACTCCTCCCGGTGGGACTGCGAGTGTCTCGGGGATCGATCCAGTGGCGCGGCCGCGAGCTCGTCGGGCTGCGCGACCGCGAGATGCGACAGTTGCGCGGTCGGGACATCGGCATGGTCTTCCAAGACCCCATGACCTCGTTGAATCCGCTTCGCCGCGTCGGGAACCAGCTCGCCGAGGCGGTGCGCCTCCATCAGCGGGTCAGCCGCCGAGAGGCGCTCGAACGCGTGCACGGCCTGCTGCGCCGCGTCGGCGTGCCCCAGCCGGAGACACGGGCGAAGGCGTACCCGCATCAATGGTCCGGCGGCATGCGTCAGCGGGCGGTGATCGCGATGGCGATGGCGAACGATCCGGCGCTGCTCATCGCCGACGAGCCCACGACCGCGCTCGACGTCACCATCCAGGCCCAGGTCATGCGGTCGCTCGCCGAGGTGCGGGCGTCGCGCGGATCGGCGCTCGTGCTCATCACGCACGACCTCGGACTCGCAGCGGAGAACGCCTCGCGGATGCTCATCATGTACAGCGGTCGCATCGTCGAATCGGGCAGCGTGCGCGAGGTCTTCGATCACCCGACCCATCCGTACACCCAGGGCCTGCTCAAGAGCCTGCTCACGGGCAACGGCGAGCGTGCGTTCGCGATCCCCGGCAACCCGCCGTCGCCGCGGGATCGACCCGAGGGGTGCGCCTTCGCGCCGCGGTGCCCGGTCGCGGCCGGACGCGCGGAGTGCTTCGAGCATCGCCCGGTGCTCCAGCTCCGTGCCACGGGGGCGAGCTCGGCATGCCACTTCGCCGACTCGCCGTCGGCCGAACTGATCGAGGAGGGTGCACGATGAGCGAGGCGCTGATCGAGGTCGACGACCTGCGGGTGACCTTCGGTCGCGCGGGCAGGCTCGGCCGCGGCTCGGTCGTGAAGGCGGTCGACGGCGTGAGTCTCCGCCTCGAGCGCGGGCAGACGCTCGGACTGGTCGGCGAGTCGGGTTGCGGGAAGTCGACCCTCATCCGTTCGCTGTTCGGGCTGAGTCCCATCGCCGGCGGCACCGTTCGCGCTTTCGGGCAGGATGTCACGCGGATCGGTCGAGCGGAGCGCCGACGCCTCGGCGGCCGCATGCAGATGGTCTTCCAGGACCCGTATTCGGCGCTCGATCCGAAGATGACGGTGCACGACATCGTCGCCGAACCCCTGCGGATCACCGGTCGGTACGACCGGAAGCAGGTCGCCGAGCTGCTCGACCGCGTCGGCGTGAGCGCCGAGATGGCGGAGCGCAAGCCGGGGGAGTTCTCGGGCGGTCAGCGGCAACGCGTCGGCATCGCTCGCGCGCTCGCACTCCGACCGGAGGTGCTCGTGCTCGACGAGCCCGTGTCGGCACTCGACGTGTCGATCCAGGCGCAGATCCTGAACCTGCTCGCCGAGCTCCAGCAGGAGTTCGACCTCGCCTACCTCTTCGTCTCGCACGACCTATCCGTCGTGCGTCACGTGGCCGACGAGGTTGCCGTCATGTACCTCGGGCGCATCGTCGAGCAGGGCCCGATCGACGATGTCTTCGACGGCGCGCGGCATCCGTACACGCGGTCGCTGCTCGCCTCGGTTCCCTCCGTCGTCCCGCAGCGGGCTCAGGCGCTCGCGCTGGTCGGCGACCCGCCGGACGCCGCGAACCCACCGAGCGGATGCGCCTTCCGCACACGATGCCCGATCGCTCGTGATCGATGCGCCGAAGTCCGGCCGTCGCTGTCGGCGGCGACCGCCGGCGGCCATGTCGACGCCTGCCTGTTCGCCGGTGCGTCGCTCGTCGACGCTCCGGCCGCGTGAGTCGTGCCGCCGGCCCGCTCCCACCATCCCGTCCCTGTGAAAGGAACACGCTCAATGCTCATCCGTGACGCGCGCCCATGGGGCGGGGCATCCGTCGATGTCGTCATCATCGCCGACCGCATCGCCGAGATCCGGCCGCACGATCCGACCTCCGCGCCCGTCGGCGACACCGTCGACGGGCGCGGCCGGCTCCTGCTGCCGGCGTTCAGCGATGTGCACGTGCATCTCGATTCCACTCGCGTGGGCCTGCCGTTCCGGGAGCACACCGGCGGGGCGGGCGTCTGGGAGATGATGCTGAACGATCGACGGAACTGGCGTGATGCCGAGATCGGCCTCACCGAACGGGTGGCAGGCACGCTCGAGCGCATGATCGCCAACGGCACCACCCGGGTGCGCAGCTACGCCCAGGTCGACGTGGACTGCCGACTCGAGAAGTTCGAGGCCGTGGTCAACGCCAAGGAGGCGTTCGCGAACCACGCCGACGTGCAGATCATGACCTTCCCCCAAGCCGGCATCCTGCGCGAGGCGGGCACGGTCGAGCTCCTCGAGGAGTCGCTCAAGCAGGGCGCCGACGTGATGGGCGGCATCGACCCGAGCCAACTCGACCGAGACCCGGCGAGACATCTCGACATCGTCTTCGGCCTCGCCGAGAAGTACCAGGTGGAGGTCGACATCCACCTGCACGAGCCGGGCGAGCTCGGGGTGTTCAGCACCGAGCTCGTGCTCGAGCGCACCCGCGCGCTCGGCATGCAGGGCAAGGTGACGATGTCGCACGCGTACGATCTCGGGGGCGTCTCCGAATCGGTCAGCCGCAGCATCATCGACCGGTTCGCAGAACTCGACATCGCCATGGCGACCGTGGCGCCGGCGGCGAGGCGCCAGCTCTCGCTCGTGCAGCTCGCCGAGGCGGGCGTTCGCGTCGGGCTCGGCGAAGACGGCCAGCGCGACTACTGGAGCCCGTACGGCAACTGCGACATGCTCGACCGCACCTGGCAGCTCGCATTCACGAACGGCTTCCGGCGCGACGACCACATCGAGCTCGCGCTCGCCGTGGCGACGATGGGCGGGGCGAGCATCATGTCGCACGAGTCGGAGCGGGTCGCCGGCGTCGGCGATCGACCGGGCGTCGGCGTCGGAGATCGAGCCGACCTGCTGCTCGTTGATGGGGAGACGCCGTCGAGCGCGGTGATGGACCGCGGTCGCGATCGCACCGTCATCCACGACGGGCGCGTCGTCGCCGATGGTCTCCGTGTCGTCGGTCGCTGAGGGAGGCACCGGTCAACGCACGAGCTCCGCGATCGGACTGATCGCCGCACTCCTCGTCGGGCTGAACCTCCGCCCGGCGATCACCTCCGTCGCGGCGCTCCTCGACGAGACGAGCCGGCACTTCGGGCTCAGCCCGGTCGAGGCGACCGTGCTGGCGACGCTCCCCGTCATCGCGTTCGGGCTCACGGCACCGATCGGCCCGTGGTTGTCTCGGCGTCTCGGGGTCGTGCGGGCGCTCACGCTGACGATGGTCGCGCTCGCCGCAGCGCTCGTGCTGCGCGTCGTGCTTCCGCTCCAGCTGCTGCCGGGAACGTTCGTCGCCGGTGCCGCGATCATGGCCGCCGGAACGCTCGTGCCCCAGTACCTGAAGGCGCTCGACGCCAAGGGACTGTGGGTGGGACTCAGCAGCATGTCGTTCGGCGTCGGAGCGGCGCTCGGCGCCGGGCTCGTCGTGCCGGTGCATCACGGCACGGGCGGTGACGTGCCGCTCGCGCTCGGACTCTGGGCGGTGCCGGCGGTCGTGGCCGCCGCGGCGATGGCCGCCGTCCCGCGCGATGCGGCGGGCTCCGGCCGCGCCGACCGCCCCAGGCTCGCCCGACCCCGAGGGGCGGCCGTCACGATCGCCCTCGTCACCGCGGTGTTCGGCCTGCAGGCCCTGCTCTACTTCGCGGTCACCGCGTGGATGCCGCAGTTCCTCGCGGATCGCGGGCAGCTCGCAGCGGAACGAGGGTGGCTGCTCGCCTGGTTCAGCATCGCCGGGTTCCTGCCGACGCTGGTGACGCCGATGATCGCGAGGATGCCGCGGACGCTGCGATGGTACGGCCCCGCACTCGGGGTGCTCATCATGGTCGGGCTCCTCTGGCTGCCCGTCGCCGACCCCGGCCAGTACGTGCTCGTCGTGGGCCTGCTCGGCGCGGTGCAGAGCGCGGCGTTCGGACTCGCGATCAGTCTCATCGTGAGCCTGTCAGCGAACTCGGCGTCGGCGGCCGTCGTCTCGGCGATCGCGCAGGGTGCCGGCTACGCGATCGCGGGAATCGGGTCGCTGCTGATCGGGATCCTGCACGAGGCATCCGGCGGCTGGACGGCGAGTTTCGCGCTCATGGCGGCGATCGCCGGCGCGCTCGCGATCGCGATCGCCTTCGCGATCAGACGCGGCGCGGTCGACCTCGTGCTGGCCGACGAGTCGCGGGTCTCGCGTCCATCCGCCTCGGCCGTGCAGGGAGACCGTTCCTGATCCCGGCGACGGCGCCGGGCCGGTCAGGCGCCCGCCTGCCCCGGCCGGCGGCCATCCCGCGCGAATACGAGGTGCCCGGCGCATTGTCAACCCGTTGTCGACCGCGTGGCACTCTGCCTACCGTGGAGGAGCCGACGCACTGAACAGGTGCGCCGGCGGTATCGATTCCCGAGGAGGACGCCATGAGCGCCAAGGACGACATCGGAAACACCGCCGAGCGACTGACCGGAAAGGTCAAGGAGGGCATCGGCAAGATGACCGACAACGAGCGCCTCGAGGCCGAAGGCAAGGCCGACCAGGTCAAGGCCGACGCCAAGAAGGCGGCGGACAAGGTCAAGGACGCGTTCGAGGACGGCACCAAGTAGCCCGGCAGGGCCACCCGACCAACGACTGAACCGGAGGACACGACATGAGCATCGGCCTCGGCATTCTGCTCGTGGCGATCGGCGCGGTTCTCACCTTCGCGCTGAACGTCACCGTCGACTGGATCGACCTCGATCTCGTCGGCTACATCCTGATGATCGCGGGGGCGGTCGTCATCATCTTCGGTCTCGTCTTCATGATGCGACGTCGTCGGAGCATCTCCACGACGAGCACGACCACCGATCCGGTGGCGGGCCAGCGCGTCACACGGACCGAGGACCAGGCCGCACCTCCCGAGGTGTGAGGCCTGCAGGGGAGCGGATGCCGCGCCGGGGGGGGCCGCCCCCCCCCGCCCCCCAACACCCAGCCCAGGAACCAGCGCCCGCACAGCGCCCACACAACCCCGGCCGGCGGCAAAAAACAAAAA